>JAWWPY010000423.1:0-20972 GCA_033854735.1 Streptosporangiaceae bacterium
CGGCACGGATTTCCCTGGCACGGACTCCCCTGGCACGGACCCCGGCGCTGACTTCGCCCGTGCGCACCCCCGGCGGTGACTTTCGCCCGTGCGGACCCCCGGCGGTGACTTCGCCCGTGCGTGCCGATCCCCGGCGCTGACTTCCCCGTGCGGACCCCCGGCGGTGACTTTCCCGGTACTGACTCCCCCGAGCGGTCTCACCCTGAGTGGCCGGACCCCTCCGCCCCCCAGGCGGCCGGGTCACTTTCATGATCACGGAATATTCCGGACGCATGGACCCAGAAATATTCCGTGATCACGCGGAAAGCGCGTTCCGCGCGACTGGGACCGCCACACCACCGGGACCGCCACACCACCGGGACTGCCACACCACTGGGACCGCCACACCACCGGGACCGCCACACCACCGGGACCGCCACACGGCGCGGGGGGCTGGCCGCGCACGTGAAACTGTGCCTGCATATATTTACCCATTCGTGCACAATCATGAATATTAGATAAATACACCGAGGCTCTATTCGAATTCCTTCGACATCGGCGCTGAATCTCTGCGTATCTCGCTTCCGGACTCTTTCATTACCGCGTAGTGTTGTCAGGGCACATGGCCTAGCCGCGGGATCCAAGTCCCGAAAGCTACCATTCCTGAAGCTCCAGGCCATGTGGCGTCAAGTGGCCAGGACCACGGGTCATGCGCGGAACTGAACACGTTCCTCCTCGCTTGCCCTTCCGGGGAATGCGGCCTAAACGTGGCCGCCGACTGGATTCCCGCGCACGAAAGGACGCTAGATGAGGAAGTTCCACGCTGCCGGTACCGTCGTCGCTGCACTGATTCTGGTGCTTATGGCCAGCGCCCTCGCGCCTCGCGCCGCAGCCACAGCCACGGCCACGGCCACGGCAGCGGCCACGGCCACGGCCACGGCAGTCACGACTCCTCCGGGCCCCGCCCTGCCCGGGCAGCCAATAGCACGGGCCGGAAGGCATCCCTCACCTATGGTGAGTTCTTCCAGCAACTCCAGCCGGATCGACTCCACCAACTGGGCCGGATACGCCGTTGCCCGCCCGGGTGCCGTGTTCCGGTACGTGCAGGCGACATTCTTCGTGCCCTACGTGGATTGCGTGCGCACCCCGAATGCCTTCTCTTCCCACTGGGTCGGGCTCGACGGCCTTAACAGCAGGACCGTCGAGCAACTGGGTGTCGAGGCCGGCTGTACCGGCACGAGTCCGCAATATTACGCATGGTACGAGATGTACCCGGGAAATGAAGCGTCCGCTTTCTTCGTGAAGCCAGGTAACTCGATCGTCGCGAGCGTCTACTACAACAAGCACGCCAAGATGTTCCTGCTGACCCTGCGCGACACCACGACCGGGCAGCATTTCAGTCATTCCCTGAAATGTATGGCGACCTTGTGCAAGCGCGCGTCCGCGCAGATAATCAGCGAGTCGCCCGCCGACGGCTCAGGGCAGGCCCTCCCGCTCGCAGACTACCGAGCGTCCAGTTTCTCCGGGATCTCCGTGACGGATTCGCTCGGCCACCGCGGCGCGCTGAACTCGAGCCGGTGGAATACCTACGAAATCATCCAGATCAACAGCTCAACCAACACCGTGTCGGCGCAGCCAACCTCTCTCTACCGGGGGACTGCGTTCAACGACTACTGGTTCCGCGAGAGCTGACCGGTCGGCCGGCGGACTGCGTTCAACGACTACTGGTGCCGCGAGAGCTGACCGGGCGTTTGAGCTGCGCAGACAGGTGCGGCTGAAGCGGCTGGCCGACTGCGGCCATGTCGTAGGCCCAGGCGAGGTCGGGGCCGACCATTCCGTAGAGCCTGTGCCCAGCCGTCACCTCCTTGGCCGAGGAGGTGCGGGCCACCACGTCCGTGCTCATCTCGATCTTTGTACCGGTCACCTGGCCCAGGTAGATCTCGATGATCCCGGTCGGGTGCGCGAGCACCACCTCCACCTGCCCATCCGGCTGCGGACGCCAGTATCCGGTCTCCGTGGACAGCGGGCGGCCCGGGCGGCCCTCATCGTCTAGTAGCCAGCTGCGGCTCGCATAGATGAGGAACGGTTTGCCGTTGTGGCTGAATACGATTTCCTGGCCGAACTGGAAGCTCTCGATCGTGGGATAGCCGCCGACACCTGCGCCTTCCCAGCGCCCAAGGAGGAAGAGCAGCAGCGCCAGGTCGGGATGTGGCGGCGGCGTGTCCCCGGCCGGCCCGGGAGCGTGCTCCGGCCCGGCCCCGGGGCTAGGCATCGGGTGCGCCATCGGAGCTCTCGCCGCTAGTGGCCCGCAGCAGCCTCGCGGCCAGGAACACCGCCGCCACTATGACCGCGGCGAACACCGCCACCAGGAGCACTCCGCTCACCATTCCCTGCATACCCGGCAGTGTACGGAGCGGCCCCCGGGCGGTGCGCCCGCCATGCCGACGGCCCGCCCATCACGTTAAAGTGCCCCCATGACAGCGCGAAGCCTCGTCGTAAAGATCACTGCTGGCAAAGATGACCCGGAGCGCTGCAATCAGGCCTTTACCGTCGCTGCCACCGCCGTGGCCAGCGGTGTCCCCACCTCGCTCTGGCTGACTGGCGAGGCCGCCTGGTTCTCGCTGCCCGGCCGGGCCGACGACTTCACCCTCCCGCATGCGCCGCCACTGGCGGACCTGCTCCAGGGCATCCTGGCGGGCGGCACGGTGACGCTGTGCTCGCAGTGCGCCGCACGGCGGGACATCACCCCCGAGGATGTCATCGAGGGGGTACGCATCGCGGGCGCACCGACCTTCGTCTCCGAGGTCTGTGCGGACGGCGCTCAGGCCCTGGTCTACTGACCCGCGGCGACCGGCGCTCAGCTGGGAACGGCGGCGAGACGCTCCTCACGTAGCCGGAGACTCCACTCCTCGTCGGCCGGCTCCAGCGGGCTGAGCGGGCCGACCACCCAGCGCAGCAGGAGATCCGCCAGGCCGGGGTTGCGCACGAGCGCTGGCCCATGCAGGTAGGTGCCGAGAATCCGGCCCGAATAGGCGCCCTCGGTCCCGTCCCCGTTGCCCACGCCTACCAGTACCCGGGCCAGCGGCGCCGCGTCCGGGCCGAGCTTCGTCACTCCCTGGTGATTCTCGAATCCGCTGAGCCGGGGCACGCCGAGGGCGGGGTCGACGTCAGCGAGGATCTCGCCGACCCCGCGTCGCTGCCCGCGGGCGCTCCGGATGTCGATGATCTCCAGGCCGGGAAGCGGCTGCCCGTCCTCGCCGCCGAACTCCGTTCCGACCAGCTGGTAACCGGCGCAGACAGCGAAGATCACCGCGCCCCGGTCGGCCGCCGCGGCCAGGCCGCCATCCGCCCGGAGCCGGCGGGCGGCGAGGATCTGCGGCAGGTCCTCGCCCCCGCCCAGCAGGTACATATCTCCCTCACGAGGCACCGGCTGATCGGAGTTCACCAGCACCGACTCCACCTCGATGCCGCGCAGGCGGGCGCGGCGCTCAAGAACAAGCAGGTTGCCACGATCCCCGTAGGTGCTGAGCAGGTCCGGGTAGACCCAGATCAGCCGGAGGCCAGCCGGCCCCTGCGAGGCCGCGCGCCGGTGTGTTCCCATCCGCTTACCGCCTTCAGGCCGCCCGCCCCAGAACCGTCCGGATCTGCTGGAACGCCGTGTAGTTGGCGATCACTTCCATGCTGCCGCCGGTTACCCGGTCGACGGCGTCATCGATTCCATCGGCAAGTTCGAAGGACACTTCGTCCGCCTCGAGCCGGACCGCGAGATCAATCCTGCGCTCACCAGCCACGAAGACCTGCCGGCCGCGCAGCACTCGATAGTCAACATCCCACAGCCAGGACGTGTCACGGCCATCGGGCACCTGGGCATTGACCGAGAGCAGGACAGGCATGCGGGCCGGGTCCAGCACGTCAAATGCCTCCAGCCAGCCCGCCGGATTCTTGGCCAGCAGCAGGCGGACCTGACGCCCCCGCCGCTCGACCTGAGTGTAGCGGCCGGCCACCGAGGCCACCTCGCGGAGCCTCGGGAGGGCCTGCGCGGGGCTGATGCCGAAGACTTCGGCCACCGCCAGCGCGATGGCCGCGTTGGCCCGGTTGGCGCGCCCCGGCAGGGCGAGGGACAGCTCGGTCAGCTGCCCGACCGAGTCGATGATGCTGTCGCCGTCAAGCACCCACCGCGCCGGCGGCCGGGCGAAGTCGCATTCACCGCAACGCCAGCCGAGATCGTCCCGGCCCAGATGAGAGCCGCACCTGGGGCAGCACCATGAATCCTCGTGCCACCGCTGGCCGGCCGCCACCCAGGTCACTTGCGGGGCCTCGCTGGCCGCCCAGGCGATCAGCGGGTCATCGGCATTGGCGACCACCTGGCAGTGCGGGGCCGCGGCGAGCGCACCGCGCCACCGCCGGGCCAGCAGCCAGATCTCGGCGGCCCGGTCCATCTGGTCGCGGCTCAGGTTCAGCAGCGCCACCACCCGCGCCTTGGTCGCATCCAGCACGGCCGGCAGGTACGCCTCGTCCACCTCCAGCACGGCGAACGGCGCGTCAGGGGCTTGGCCCAGCGCGGCGGCGAGCCCGGCTTCCATGTTGGCGCCGAACGCGTTGGAGGCCACGTCCTGGCCCAGCGCACCGAGCGCGGAGGTGATCAGCCGGGTAGTGGTCGTCTTGCCGTTCGTCCCGGTGACCAGTACCACCTGGCGATTCGCGGCCAGCAGGGCGAGCAGTTCAGGTTCCACCCGCAAGCCGATGACCCCGCCGATCACCGACCCATCGCCCCGGCCCGCCAGCCGCGACATCCTGCCCGCCGCGCCGCCTATGGTCGTCGCGAGCCGCGCGCGGATCGGAAGCTTGCCCATGGGCGACGATGCTATCCGCCCACGGCGTCAGGCTCGCATTCGTCCGGGCTGGCCGCCCACTGCTCGTGATCTGCGATGAACCGGCGCGGCCAGGACAGAACCACTTCGAGCCACGGCGCGACGCCCATGGCTCCCCCGGCCTGGCGCACCTGCGCGCGCGTCCCGGCACCGATGAGCGCGCAGGCCAGGTCGTCGGCGAAGGCACGCTGGTCGTCGTCGCCCAGCAGGACGCTCCACGCGGGCGCCCGGTTGCGCGCGAGGGCCATGGACAGCGGGTGACGGCGCAGCGCCCGGAGCCGGTGCCCGACCCGCATGTCCGGCCAGTCCGCGATGCGGGGCAGGTCAAAGTCGAGGGGCGGGGCGCGGTCCAGGGCGTCGGGCGTCCGGCCGCCGAGCGGGCACACCCGCTCGATCTCATGCAGCCAGCGGACCTGCGGGATGACCCAGCTCGGGCCGGCCCGGGTACCGGCCCCCGTGCCGTGCTCCAGCATGCGAAGCGCGACCGCGGCGACGCTCGCCGCCAGCCGCTGCGGGTCATAGGTGGCCCGTACCGCCAGGGCACGGTTCCCGGTCACCCTGTCCACCACCGTGGCCAGCAGGCACTCACGCAGGCGCCCATCGAGCCCCGCCCACCGGCGCTGCAACCTCGCGGGAACAACGGGAAAACCACGGTTGGTCAGGAAGGCCAGGACCAGCGCCTCGGCCCAGACCCGGAGCCAGGCGTCATCCGCGGACGCCGGCCCCGCGAGGAGGTCAGCCTGGCGGAGTTCGAGCAGCGTGCAGGCGCGCTCGCCGGTGCACAGCGGGCCGCAGGCCGCACTCCGCCGGCCCAGGACCGGTGGCGGAGCACTGGCCAGGGCCTCCTCCCGGACCCCGCCGAACGGCACCCGGATCCGCAGTGGCCGGTCCATGCCGTCCGCGAACACCGCGGCCACGCCCGGCTCCAGCGAGACCACCTGCCTGGACTGCGCGTCGTCGAGATTCATCGCGGCCCCGACGACATCGCGATCATCGCGGGCGGGCAGCCGGTGGATCACCTTGAGCGCGGTGTTCTTCACCACGTCGGGAACGAGCTTGGCGGGAATCTGCTCGGCGACAACGATTCCCTCGCCGTAGGCCCGGATCTCCGCCAGCATGCTCGCGAACAGCTCGACCGCGTGCGCGCTGGCCCTTCCCTCCCGCCCCGCCCGGAGCAGGCGGTGCGCCTCCTCGATGACGATGACGTGGCGCAGTCCGTCGCGTGAGTCCCGGCGGGCGCGCACCCGGAGATGCTCGACGATCCTGATGATCAGCGTGCCCATCAGGAACGCCTTGTCCTCGTCGTTCGCGACGTCCTCGATGGCCAGCACCACGTTGCGGCGGAGCAGTTCGCCGATGTCGGCTGGGTGGCCGCCCTCGAAGAACCGGCCCGCCGACCCGATCCGCAGCGAGCGGAGCCGCACGTCAACGAACCCCCGGACGTCCGCCTGCAGTTCACTGCCGTACCCGACGTCCTCGATCACGGCGAGCGCGGCCCGCTGCAGCTGGGCCAGCGTCGGGATCGCGGGCGGCGTCAGCGCTCCCGGCGCACCGCCCCCGGTGACCACATCCCAGCCGCTGGCCTCATAAACCCGCTGCAGCGCCTGGGACATGATCTGCGGGAACGGTTCCTCCGCGTCGAAAGCGGCCATGAAGAGCGCCCGCACCATGTCGATGTGCGCCTGCACGGGATACCCCGGCTCGGGGGCCAGCGGGTTCACCGATAGCGGCACAGCGCCGGGATCGGACGGGTTGATCACGGTGACCTGGCCCCCCTGGCCCAGGCCGGTGATCCGTCCCGCCATCGCGGCATACTCGGACTTGACCGGCTCGATCGCGAGCCACGGCAGCCCGGCCCGGGTCAGCTGCTCCAGCATGTGCCGCACGGTCTGCGACTTGCCCGAGCCGGTCGCGCCGGTCACGAAGGCGTGCCTGTTCAAGGTGGACAGCGGTACCCGGAACGCGCCTACCGGCCGGTCCTGGCCGTCGAGTATCGCGCCGAGCTCGATCACCTCGCCGTCCCGGTGCCCGGTCTCACTCGTCACATCGAAGTACCCGGCGTCGAGCACCCGCAGCCCGGGCACCTCGCGGCGGGGCAGTCCGGCGAGTGTGGCCAGCGCGCCCGCGGTCGCCGCGAACGGTACGTGGGCGTCGTCCCGCTCGCCGGCGACCTTCGCCATCAACGCATCCGCCAGGCATTGCGCCCCGTTCGTGCTCCGCAGCCGGTAGGGGTGGTGGCCGAGGTCCACCGAGCCGACGAGCACCGGCGCCAGCAGTCCAAGCTCCTCCTCCGTGGCGGCCCCAGCGAGCACCCGCACATTCCACAGACCTGCCTCGCGGAACGTGTCCAGCTCGGCGAGGCGGCGCTGGGCACGCTCGACGTCGAAGCGGGACTGCTCTTCGTCGTGGCGGCGGAGAACGTTGAGCTGCGTGCGCAGGCCAGCCAGTTCCTGGTCCATCAGCTCGGTCGGCTCGGCGACCACCAGCCAGCCGAACGGCCTGGCCATCAGGGTCACGAGCGTTGACTCGAACAGGGTGGCCGGCCGGGGATCCTGGCTGCTGTCCGCCGGGCCGGCGGTGACCAGGGGCGGCGCCTGCCTGCCGGGGCACGGCGCCCAGACCATCCGGTCCAGTTCGCTGAGCCAGCTCTCCGTGGCGGGCGTGCCCCGGGCTCCGCTCGGGAAGAGCAGTCCCACGGACTGGCCGGCCGGGAAGGCCCCGGCGAGCGGGCCCGCGTTGGTGATCAGCTCCAGTGGCGCGCCGCCGCCGCGGGAGAGCCAGCCGATGACGAACGGGCTGTCCCGGCGTGCGGCCGAGAGGATCGCGGGCAGGATCGCGATGAAGTCCTGTTCCGCCGAACTCGCCCGCCCGGGCGAGGTGATAGCCAGGACCCGGTACCAGGGCCCAGCGCCGTCCCCCCCGAGGCGTGCGATCGTCCCCACGTTGCGTGCATACCAGTCCAGCGGCTCGCGCGCAGCCAGTCACGGGTACGCGACACATTGAACCCAGAAACAGCCGTCCGGCGGCGCTGAAACCCATCGTCCCGGTACGCGCACGCCGGCCGCCGTGATCGCTGGGAGACGTGTCACCTTCGGCGTTTGCGGCGTTTGCGCCAGTCCAGCGGCTCGGTGGGCGGCCCGAGGTTAGGTGGAAGCTTCTCCTCCGCATCTCGCCAGCTGACCGGGGCCGCGGCGGGATCGCGGGTGGGCGGCGGCACCGGGCCACTGCCATCCGACCTACCGCCGCCGTCCCTGGTATCCCCGGCACCGCCGATATCCCACCCGGCGAGAGCCCCGGCCTGGGCTGGGACCGGCTCCGGGGCCATCGGCGCGGCATCTCGCACCTCGTCCAGGCTGCGCAGGGTGGCGGTCGGGAGGGTGAGGATGCCTGGGTTGGCATCGACCATCACCAGACGGCGCCCACGGCCTGAGGCGTAGCTGACGATCATCGCGCTCGGCGGAAGCTGCTGCAGTTCGTGCTGCTCGACCAGGAACTCGCGCGAGCGCTGGGTGGTGCGCGCGAGGGCGGAGTTGGCGCTGACCGCCCTCGATGTGTTCACCCCCCAGGCACTGCTCAGCGTGATCCCCTCGGTGATCGACTCCGTCTCGCTGGTACCCCAGGAACGGCTGCTGTCCCTGCTGCCGGATCCGGTGTGCTCCCCCAACGGGCCCAGGCCGGCCCGGCTGTGGCCGCTTCCCCGGCTCCGCCCGGCCGTCTCGCTGGCCGAGGTGGACACCGACACGGAGCCGGCTGAGCCGATGGTGCTGGTGTAGGAATCCCCGACGGTGCCCGTGACCGAGGTGCCCACGGTGTCGGTGAGCTGAGTGAGCTCGAACCGGTGCTCCGTCCCGATCTGCTCGCTGGCCACCTTGGCATCCTCGGCGTTGCCGAGGCGCATGAAAGCGACGGCCGCATTGCCCCGGCCGAGCCGCTCCTTGACGTGGCCGGGCAGTGACCGGTAGGCGAGAACCAGCCCGGTCCCGGTCGCCTCGCATGCGTCGCAGAGGCGGTCGAGCACGTCACCGCGGAGTTTCTCGGCACCGGCCAGGCAGAGCGTATGCTGCCACGGCTGTCCCGGCGGGGCCTGGCGGAGCAGGTGGGTCAGGGCGACGGTCACGTAAGTTCCGAGCACCGTGTTGCCCGCGACGCCCGCCGCGGCGTCCGTGGCGATCACCCGCAGCCTGCTCTGGGGCAGGGAGACCGGGGCGGAACCGAGCGTCTCCAGCGTGCGGAGCCTGGCCTCCAGCGCCCAGGCGCGCTCGATGACGACCCGGTCCGCGGCGCCACGGCCGTAGTACCCGGTGATCTGCTCGAGCTGCGCGGCGGTGATCAGCCCCCGGCCGATGTCCTCCCGCGGATCGCCGACCTGGGCGAGAGCCCGCAGCCCGGCCGCGACCTGGGCCATGCTGGCCTCGCCGCCGATCACCCCGAGAATCCGCTCGAGAATCGCGTAATCGTGGGTGGGGTCGGCCCGCTCGCCACCGGTGGCCATGCTGATCGCCAGCACATCGGCCAGCGCCTCCCGGGGCAGGCTGGTCCCGAGTTCGAAGCGGGGCAGGTCGGCGGGGAGGACCCAGACCATCGGGTCGGTACCAGAGCCGCGGGCGACGGCCAGCAGGTCCTGGGCGACGGCGCCCTCGGACAGGTCGAGCACCGTCACCTCGCCCCCGGCGGCCAGCCGGGGGCCAGCGATCATCGTCAGCATCGCGGACCAGCCGGAAAGGGTGCCCCCGGCCACGTCCACCCGGTCGATCTCGCCGGGCAGGGCCACGGCGTACCACTGCAGCTGGCCGCCGAAAGCGCGCTCCCGGGCCTGCCAGTCCCGCCACATCCTGGCGTGCTCCTCATGCCAGCCGACCAGCTGGCTGTTCTGC
Source organism: Streptosporangiaceae bacterium (assembly GCA_033854735.1). Classification (GTDB taxonomy): domain Bacteria; phylum Actinomycetota; class Actinomycetes; order Streptosporangiales; family Streptosporangiaceae; genus JAWWPY01. The sequence goes on from JAWWPY010000423.1 coordinate 9,725, forward strand.
GCGGCCCGGGCCCTGGCCACCCGCTGTTGCTCCTGCTCGATCCGGCCGCGCAGTTCCTGCTCGCCCCGCCAGATGCCGCGGCCGCTCATGGCGGCCCAGGCCAGCGCCGCGGCCAGCCCGACGACGGTGAGCGCGATATTCAGGACGCCGATCACCGCCAGCGCCACGACGAGGGCGGCGAGTGCCGCGCAGCAGCCGATGGCCAGCTTCAGCGGGCGGCTCAGCCGGTTCTCCTCCCGGCGCTGTGCCGCTACCCAGCCCTGATTGAGCTGCTCCTGCTCGGGCGGGACAGGGCGGCGCGGCCGCGGGCCCGGAGCGGGGTGCACGAGCGCGTGCTGCCAGCCCAGGTAGACCCGGTCGGCCCGGAACGGCCCAGCGGTCACCGTGGTCCTCCGTAGACGAACCGGCCGGCCGGCACGACCCGCCGCAGCGGCCACCTGACCGTCAGGGCGAACTCGTCCTGGCGGAGACGGCACAGGGCATCCGGCGAAACAAGCGGTGCACCGGCCAGGGTGGATCCTGCCGCGCCCGGCGCCGGATCCGCCGCCCAGGGACCCAGCGGCGGCGCGGGGCCCGCAGCAGCGGCCTGAGCCGCCGGAAAGGCCGCGGCGGGCGCCGCGGTGGCGCCGGGCTCGCCCAGGTGAGCCGGAGCGGCGGCCAGCGGGGCCAGCCGGGCGGCCAGCCCGGCATCGTCCAGCCGGTGGATGACGAGAACATTCGCGAGCCCGGCCACCCGCTCCGCGGCCTCCGGTGACGCCGTGCCGAGCAGCACGGCCAGCCCGGCCTGGGCGCCCGCGCTGAGCAGGGCGGCGAGCGCCGAGTGGTCGACCGCCTCGCAGTGGCTGAACCAGGCGAGCCCGTCCCCGCCGACCTGGAGCCGGCGGGATGCGGTGAAGACCGCCGCCGTGTCGAGCGCGACCAGGTTCGCGATCATCGCGGCGGGCCGGCCGCAGGTCGCCTGGTCCAGCGAGAAGAGCGCTACCGCCCGGTCCCTGACGATCCCGCTCAGGCTGATCCGCGCGGAGGTGGCGGACCGGCCCGCCTCCGGCTCCGGGCGCAGCCACCGGCCCAGGTGAGACGCACGCAGCCCGGACAGTTGCTCGGTGAGGACCGCGGCCGCGGTGGGATCGGCCTGCATCAGGCTCGCGGACACCCTGACCCGCTCGGCCAGCGGCGCGCGGCGCGGATGATAGGGGGGCACCCGCTGCACCCGGGCCCGCAGCGCCGCCGGGCTGAGCAGGTGGACGAGATCGTCGATGACGGGGACGTCCGGACCGCCGGGCGCGGCGGCAGCAACGGCGAACAAATCGTTGAGGTAGCCGCCGCAGGTGCGCCTGGCGTGATCCGCGACGGCGCCCCAGTCGATCATCCCCATGACCAGCGCGGCCTTGCGGGCCGGATCGCCGCCGCGCAGCGGCTCGTAGTACGCCGGCCCAGACGGCCCGAAGATCCTCAGCGGTGCGGCGGCGGCCTCGCACACGGCCGCCAGCGACTCGGCCAGCCCCGTGGTGCCGGTCAGGTCCACCGCGATGACCGGCTTGCGCCGCCGGATCGCCGCGTGCACCAGCTGGAAGCTCGTCGCCGCTACCGCCGTCCCGGACGAGCCCGTGCAGAGCACGCCCCGCTCGGCCTCAGGCCAGGAAATCGCCGCCCGCTCACCGGTCCGGCCCACGATTCCCAGGCAGGCTCCTTCCCTGGTAACAACCCCACCAGCCGCAACGGATCTCGACCGCAACTGCCGTCTCACACCGGCCATCAGCCCAGGGCGGGGCGCCGGGAGGTCCTGCTGGTCGGTGTGCAGCCAGCGCAGCCACCACGCGGCGGCGGCCTCGCCCGCGGCCACGATCAGGGCGAGCGGCAACTGCCGCGGCAGCCAGTGCCCCAGCCCTCCGAACACCGGGCCCAGGTGGACGAGGTTCGCGGGATCGCGCGAGGTCTTGGCCAGATAGCCCAGTACCCTGCTGGGGCCATCAGCGAAGCCGGCCAGCGCGGCGGCCGGCCCGATGGCCAGCGCCCAGAGGAAGCCTGCGGCCGCGGGCACGGCCAGCCACTGCGGCCGCCAGCGGCTCACCCGGCTGATGACCTGGAACGTGACCGCCAGCAGGATCGTGAGCTGGGCGAGCAATAAGTGGCCGATGAGCGTCAGCGCCCAGAGCGCAGCGATGACCTCACCGCGTCGTGGGAGGTCCCTCGGGATGAGGTAGCGGGCGCGCCGCGGTTCGCGCGCCGCCACGGCCAGCGGGGCGGCAGGCATATCGGGTCAAGGTTCCCAGTCCTCCGCGCCGTGTGTCCAGGCGACTGGCGAAGCATCGGCGCCTAATGGGGGAAGGGGCGGTGGCCGCGACTCCACGACGACCCGGAACAGATCGGGCCGGAGTACCGCCACGATCAGCGCGACCGGCCGGCCGGCCGGCTCTTCCTCGAACCTGACAGTGACCGTGGTCGCGAGCTGGCCCACGGCCAGCCGCAGGCTCCTGGCCACCGAGGGGGACGGTGGCTGCATCTCCATCTGCAGAGCGCGGGCGTGCCCCGCGTTCGGCGAGGCCCGGATGGGAGAGGATGCGGCGGCGAACTCGGGCAGCAGCCCGGCCAGGCGCTCGGGCAGGTAGGTGCCGGAGAAGGCGGCCGGCTCGCCGCCCACTGTCCACAGGCACCGGATCACGAGCATGGTCTCGCCGGGAGCCAGCCCGAGCACCCGCCCGATGTCTTCGGGCGCGCGGCGCTTGGACACGAGTAGCCGCGTCTTGGCCGCCAGTTCGCCGCCCATGGGGTCCACGTGCGAGGTGAGCCCGGACATGCCCTCGATGGACAGGCGGTACTCGGCTGGGCTGGCCCGGTACACCTGGCCATCCGGCCGCCTGCGCAGCAGATGCCGGTCGGTCAGTTCATCGATGGCTGACTCGACCTCGGCCGCGCTCACGTTGTAGCGGCGGGCCAGGGCCGTGTGCCGGGGCAGCCGCCAGCCCGGCTCGTGGTGCAGGAGGGCGGCGGCAATCCGGTCCGCGAGTACCCCCGTGGACTGGGCCCGTTCCGGAGGGAGCCCCCGCCCGTGCCACTCCAGTGGGCGGTCCGTCATTCCGCATTTCGCCCGGAAATCGAAATGATCACCCGCGGCCTGGCTCAGCCCATCCGGCCGGTCACGTAGGCCCTGGTGCGGCTGTCGACCGGGTCCTGGAAGATCTGCCCGGTCCGGCCGTACTCGACGAGTACGCCCGTGCGGGTATCGCTTTCCTCGTTGCGGAGCACGGAGAAGAAGGCGGTGCGGTCACTGACCCGAGTGGCCTGCTGCATGTTGTGCGTGACGATGACGATGGTGTACCGCGACTTGATCTCCTGCATCAGGTCCTCGATGGCGGCCGTCGCGATCGGGTCGAGCGCCGAGCAGGGCTCGTCCATGAGGACGACGTCCGGCTCCACGGCGAGCGTGCGGGCGATGCACAGCCGCTGCTGCTGACCGCCGGACAGGCCCAGGGCCGAATTGTTCAGGCGGTCCTTCACCTCGTCCCACAGCGCGGCCTGGCGCAGCGAGTGCTCGACGATCTCATTCAGCTTGCCCTTGTTGCGCTGGCCGTTGATGCGCGGCCCGTAGGCGATGTTGTCGTAGATCGACTTCGGAAACGGGTTCGGCTTCTGGAAGACCATGCCGATGCGCCGGCGCACGGCCGTCGCGGAGACGTCCTTGTGGTACAGCGACGTCCCGTGGTAGTGAACATCGCCCTCGACGCGGGCGCTGGCCACGAGGTCGTTCATGCGGTTCAACGTCCGCAGCACCGTCGTCTTGCCGCACCCGGACGGGCCGATGAACGCCGTAATCTCGTGCTGGTACACGCTCAGCGAGACGTCGGTGACGGCGCGGAAGGATCCGTAGTAGATCGAGACGTTCTTCGCATCGAAGACAGGTGTGCCCGGCGTATCGGAAACAGGTGCGCCCGCCGTATCGGAAACAGGTGCGCCCCGCGGCTGTTGCAAGGCAGCAGGCTCGGGTAGGGAAGTAGTGGCCACGTTCTGCTCGGGCTCTTCCATAATCTTTTTAGCGCTACTTTCTGATGAGACATTCCTAGCGCGAATATCTGGTGAATCGGGCGGTCACGATGCGGGCGGCGATCATGAGGATGAAGGCTATGGCGATGAGCGTGAGCGCCGCGCCCCAGGCGCGGGACTGCGCACCGGCAAAGGGCTGTGACGCGTTGACGAAGATCTGCGAGGGCAGCGAGGTATTGGGGCCGCTGAACACGTTCGCATTGGCTGAGGTCACCGTGAGGATGGTAAACAGCAGCGGTGCCGTTTCGCCCGCGGCCCGGGCGATGGCGAGCAGTGCGCCGCTGACGATGCCGCCGATGGCGGCCGGCAGCACCACGGTGACCGTCACGCGGGCCTTGGTGGCACCGAGGGCGTAGCTCGCCTCGCGCAGCGGGGTCGGCACCAGCTTCAGCATCTCATCGGTGGAGCGGATCACGATCGGCAGCATCAGGCAGCCCAGGGCGAAGGCGCCGCCCAGGCCCGAGAAGCCGAAGTGCAGCGTCCAGATCGAGAAGATGAAGAGCCCCATCACGATCGAGGGCACGCCCGTCATCACGTCGCTCATGAACCCGATGAGCCGCGACAGCGCGTTCTTGCCGCCGTACTCGTTGAGGTAGACCGCGCCCAGTATGCCGAGCGGCACGGCCATGGCCGTGGCCAGGGCCGTGATCTCGATCGTGCCGAGTACCGCCGGACCGATTCCGCCCACGTTCGCGGGCAGCACGTTCGGTGGGATCGGGCCGCCGGTCAGGAAGGACCAGCTGATGACCGAAGCGCCCTTGGCGATCACCGTGTAGAGGACGAACCCCAGCGGGATGATCACGAGCACGAACGAGAGCACCATCAGCGCGGTCGCCAGGCGATTGCTGGTACGCCGCCAGCCCGTCGGCTCTCGCAGGTCGGGCCTCTGCCGCGGCTCAGCGACGGCCATCAGGCACCCCGCTTCCGCCGGGCGGAGCGCTCCACGATCCCGCGGGCGATGACGTTGATGATGATCGTAAAGACGAACAGGAGCACACCGATCCCCATCAGGCCGGCCCGCCAGACGGCGGTGGACTCGCCGAACTGGTTCGCGATGACCGAGGGCATGTTATAGCCGGGGGCGAACAGGTGCGATGTGATCGTGGCCGACGAGCCGATCACCAGGGCGGCCGCGATCGTCTCGCCCATCGCCCGGCCCAGCCCGAGCAGCACCGCCCCGACGATGCCGCCCTGGCTGTGCGGCCAGACGGCGCCGCGGATCATCTCCAGGCGGGTGGCCCCCAGCGCGTACGCGCCCTCCTTGTCGATCACCGGCACCGTCGCGATGACCTCACGCGACAGCGAGGTCACAATCGGCGTGATCATGAAAGCCAGGATGATGCCGGCGGTGAAGAACGAGGCCCCGCTCGTGGGCGGCCCGAACAGGGAGCCCAGGACCGGGACGCCGTTGACGCCCGAGCCTATCGAGGCGTAGATGTGCTGGATCCAGGGCGCGAACACCAGGATCCCCCACAGGCCCCAGACCACCGACGGCACCACGGCCAGCAGGTCGATCACGTACACGATCGGCTGCGCCCAACGGTACGGAACGACCTCGGTCAGGAGCAGGGCGATGCCCACGCTGACCGGGACGGCCATCACGAGCGCGATCACCCCCGTGATGGCCGTGCCGTATATGAAGGGCAGCGCGCCGAACTGGTTAGCCGCGGGGTTCCAGTTGGTCGAAAAGATCTTCAGGCCCTGGCTGCTGAACCACGACGAGGCCTGCTGGCTGGTGGAGACGGCGATCAGGACGAGGATCACCAGTACCAGCAGGCCGGACGCGAGCGCCAGGACCTGGAAGCCGCGGTCGCCGAGCGGCCGCCGCTCCGACAGCGCGCGGGCGGATCCGGCCGGGATCACCGGATCCGCCTGCGCTACATTGCTCACCGTAACGAACCGATCTGATCCGCCTGCGTCACCATGCTCGCCACTAACTGCCAATCTTGGTGAGCTGCGCCTTGGCCATTTGGTCGATGTTGGCGGGCAGCGGCGCGTAGCCCAGACTGGTCAGCGTTTGCTGGCCTGCTCCGAGCAGGTAGCTGATGTACGCCTGGAGATCCTTCGCGGTGCTCTTGCTCGACTGGGTCTTGTAGACCAGATCCCACGACTGATAGGTGACCGGGTACGAGCTGGCGCCAGCCGCCCAGACCGCACTGAACGTCAGGTCGGGCGCGACGGTGACCTGGCTGGCGGCCGCGGAGGCCGACGCCGACGAGGGCGCGATGTAGCTGCCGGCCTTGTTCTTGATAGAAGCGAAGGTCAGCGCGGATGCCTTGGCGGTGGAGTAGTCCACGTACCCGATGGCCCCAGGGGTGGACTTGACGATCTGCGCCACCCCGCCGTTGCCGTTGCCGGCGTGACTGTTGGCGGGCCACTTGATAGTCGAGCTGCTGCCGAGAGTCCATGCGCTCCCTGCCGCCTCCACCAGGAACTTGGAGAAGTTGGAGGTGGTGCCGGACGAGTCGGAGCGGACGGCGATGGAGATCGGGGTGCTGGGCAGGGTGACGCCGGGGTTGTCCGCCGCGATCTGCGAGTTGTTCCAGGCCGTGATCTTTCCCTGGAAGATGCCCGCGATCACCGGCGCCGACAGCTGCAGCGGCTTGCTGAGGCCGGAGAGGTTGTACGACAGCGTGATCGGGCCGATTATGACCGGGAAGTAAAGCACTGTCTTGCCCTTGAAGTTCGCCGTCTCAGCGGGGGGGATCGTCGAGTCCGAGCCCGCGTAGTTGACCACCCCCGAGGCCAGGTCCGTGCGCCCCTTGCCCGAGCCGCCGCCGCCGTAGTTGACCGTCACGCCGGGCTGGACCGACTTGAATCCGGAGATGGCCTCTTGCTGGAAGGTGAGCTGGAACGTCGATCCGCTCCCGTTCAGCGTGCCCGAGAGGGCGGCGCTCGACGATGAACTACTGCTCGACGATGGACTGCCGCCCGAGGATCCGCAGGCGGCGACCAAGGACGCTATCGCGGCGGTGGCGAGCCCCGCAGTCGTTACGCGCTGAATGCGCCGACGTTGCATTTTTCAGAAACCCCATTCTCCGGTATTCCCCGGTCGATCGCCCGGGCGCGCGGAGCACCAAGCCCCCCGCGGCCAGCTAGTCAGCCTGCCAGTTATGACAACGCCGCGAGTCTGTCGCGCCGCGCGTACCTGCGAGTTAAAGGGGGAGGGCCAAGAGGTGAACAATGTGAAGACGCACGGTGAAAGTGGACGTCCCGGCCGGGCGGGGCCAGCGCGCGACGCAAACTGCCCGGCGATGAGAACTACTGCGCAACTGCGCGGCGGCGAGAACTGCGGCGCAACTGCCTGATGGTGAGAACTGCGGCGCAACTGCCTGGTGGTGAGAACTACTGGGGCGGCTGGGATCCTGCGAGATAGATCACCCGGCGGGCGATGTTGACGGCGTGGTCGCCGAGACGTTCGTAGAAGCGCGCCACCAGCGTCATTTCCATCGTCACGGGCACTGTCATTCGTCCTGAGGCAAGCTCGGCCATCAAGGCGGCGTGCAGCTCGTCCATCTCGTCGTCACGTTCCTCGAGCACGGCCGCGGCGGAACGGTCGCGCTGGTACCAGGAGTCCGCGGCCTGGCGCCACATGTCGGATACGAGGTTCCCCATTCGCTCGACAAGCCCTCGGCTGCGTGGCGAGAGATCCCCGCCGAGAACGTGGTCGGCCCGGCGGCCGATGTCCACGAGGAGGTCGTGTGAGCGCTCGAGTTCGGGCACGATCCGAAGCACGGAGAGCAGGAAGCGCAGGTCTGAGGCGACAGGCGCCTGCAGTGCGATCTGCCGGTTGACCAGTTCCTCGATCTCCGGGTAGAGGGCGTCGATAACTTGTTCACGTTCGAGCAGCACTTTGACTATCTCGTTGTTGCCGGTCAGGAGGGCATCGGTCGCACCGGCCAGGTCCCCGGCGACCAAGGCGAACAGTTCGATGACCTTGGCTTCGATGGCCTCCAAGGCAAGCTGAAATTCCTGCCGATGCTCAACCATGCTCAAAGCCTACCGAGTCCACGCGAACACCCCGAGTAGGCCAGGGCGGCGGCGAATTCACCGCGTGGCGGGATGTCCCGGAATGAATTGGCGAGCTCGCCACGGCTCGCGCTGCGCCGTATTCGTCGCTGAGGCATGCATCTCCAGTCAAGGTTCCCAGCCCTCCAGGGCACGTGTCCAGCCGCCTGGCGGACCATCCAGGCCGACCGTGGGGGCCGGGATGCCCGGTGACTCGACGACGATGCGGAACAGATCCGGCCGGAGAACCGCCACGGTCAGCGCGATCACCCCAGGCTGCGCGGGGTCCTCCAGCCTGACAGTGACTGTGACGGCGGGCTCGCCAGCGGCCAGCCGCAGGCTGCGGCCCACCGACGGGGCGGGCGGCTGGAAGTCGACCTGGAAGGCACAGGGACGGCTATGCCACGCTGTCGGCCCGGCCGGCGATGACGCGTCGGCGAACTCCCCGGCCAGCCCTTCCATTTGTGGTGGCAGGTAGTTGGCCGAGTATGCGGCGGGCTCGCCGCCCACGGTCCACAGGCAGCGGAGGGTGAGCAGCTCGTGGCCGGGCGGCACACCGAGCGCCCGCGCAATGTCTTCCACGGGCCGCCGCCTGGAAACCTTCCGGCTCTTGCAGACCATCTCGCCACCCATCGGGTCGACCTGCGTGGCGAAACCGGGCAGGCCTTCCAGGGCGAGCCGGTACTCGGCGGGGCTGGCCCGGAACACCTGGCCATCGGGCAGCCGGGTCAGCAGGTGCCGCGCCGCCAGGAGTTCGATCGCGACGTCGATCTCGGCGGTGGTCACGTTGTATCGGCGGGCCAGTGCGGTGTGCCGGGGCAGCCGCCAGCCAGGCTCGTGGTGCAGCAACGCAGCCGCCAGCCGCTCCGCGAGCAGGCTCGCGGAAGGAGAACGGCCTGGCGCCGGTGCCTGGCCGTGCCTCTCCCCACGTACGTCGGTCATTCCGCATTCCGCCGGGAGTATGCGATGACCACCCGTCCCAGGATGGTGATCAGCGGTTCGTTGACTATCGTGCTCATCGCGCCGAAGCTGCTGCTGGGAATCGCGCCGAGCGTGAACGCGCAGGTCATAGCCACCGTGTTGGTCTCACCCCAGGCACAGCCCAAGGCGCGCACCACGGCGCCGCCGATACCGCTGCGGACCCAGCGCAAAGTGACCGCCCGGGCAGCTCACGGCCGCCTGACTTCGGGATTGCCGCTGTGACATGGGTTCCGCCGGATCAGCCTGAAAAGACACTGGTGAGGTCCGCCCTCGTCGCTGAGATGGTCGCGGGCCAGGATGCGTCCACCGCCCGCCTGGCCACCCCTCATTCATAGGGAGCGAGATGACACGCAGGTGAACGTCTAGGTGGAAGAAACGTGACAGGCAGATGAACAAGGCGGGGGATTCGCCAGAAACGCGGCGCCCTCAGCTGCCGATGAGCAACCTGCGCCTCAGACGGCGACCTCCAGCGCAGCGGCCCTCAGATGACAAGCTGGACAACACAACTGGGGGCAGGCGACCCGCCTGCCCCCAGTTGTGTTGCTCAAAGCGGCCGTTACGCCGCCAGACTTCACACGGTCACCTGCACCGCCGTGACGTGGTCATAGGCCGCCGTGACGGTCTGCTCGGCGCGCAGGCCGTCCTGGGCGAGCACGCGCACCGTCCAGGTGCCCGGCGCCGCGAAGAACCGGAACCCGCCGTCCTGGCCGAGCGGCACCTCGGCGACGAAGTCGCCGCCCTCGTCGAGCAGCCTCGCGTAACCCACGGGCACCGCCACACCGCTCCGCGTGACCTGGCCTTCCACGATCGCCTGACCCCCGGTGTCCTGAGGGAGCGGCACTCCGCCCGCTGGGGCTCCGCAGCCTTCCGCGCTCATCGGGCGTCCCCGATCTCGATCGGGACCCCGACCAGCGAGCCGTATTCGGTCCACGATCCGTCGTAGTTCTTGACGTTCGGCTGGTCGAGCAGTTCGTGCAGCACGAACCAGGTGTGCGCGGAACGCTCGCCGATCCGGCAGTAGGCGATGGTGTCCTTGCTGAAGTCCAGGCCTGCCTCATCGCCGTAGAGGGCGCGGAGCTGGTCGTCGGACCTGAACGTGCCGTCCTCGTTGGCCGCCTTGGACCAGGGGACGTTCTTCGCGGTCGGGACGTGCCCGCCGCGCTGGGCCGACTCCTGCGGCAGGTGCGCGGGGGCCAGCAGGCGCCCGGCGAACTCGTCCGGCGACCGGACATCGACCAGGTTGCGCTGGCCGATCGCCGCCACGACCTCGTCGCGGAAGGCCCTGATGGCCGAGTCCTGATCGGTAGCCACGTATGAGGTGGCCGCCCGGTCCGGGACGTCCTTCACCAGTTCGCGGGAGTCGAGTTCCCACTTCTTACGGCCGCCGTCGAGCAGCTTCACGTTCTGGTGCCCGTACAGCCGGAAGTACCAGTACGCATAGGCGGCGAACCAGTTGTTGTTCCCGCCATAGAGGATCACCGTGTCGTCGTTCGATATGCCACGCTCAGAGAGCAGGGCCTCGAAGCCGGCCTTGTCCACGAAGTCCCGGCGGACCGGGTCCTGCAGATCCTTCTTCCAGTCAATCTTCACAGCGCCAGAAATGTGACCTGTGTCGTAGGCGCTGGTGTCCTCGTCTACCTCCACGAGAACCACTCCCGGGTCAGCGAGATGCGCTTCTACCCAATCTGCGTCTACGAGGACGTCAGGACGACTCATGCGGCAACCTCCTTGTCGGACTCTGACCGCACCGTTCCCTGGTGACCAGGCCAGATTCTGCGGATAAGTACATACATCTCGCAGCCCAGGCAGTAGCCGAAGGCTGCGTTCAGGAAAGCGGCGCCGAGGGCCAACGCGGCACCGGCAATGCCGAGCGCGGTCAGGCCGGTCGTGTAGCCGACCACCCCGATCAGGCTCACCACCATGCCGACGCCCTGGGCGAACCGCGGCGGCGCCTCGGCCTCGAGTTCGCTGGGCGGGCCGAGCCGGGGCCTGACCAGCCAGCGGTAGATCAGCCCGTACGGCGCATAGCGCAGGCCCGCGATGGCTCCGACACCGAACACGACCGTCTGCGCAGCCAGCAGCCACCAGCTACCCGTGGCCAGCACGGCCACGAGCACGATCGCGGTCAGCGCGGCACTGAAGCGCTGCCCTCGGGGATCAATTTTCATCTCTGCGCCTTTCGCGGTGTTGGCTGGACCAGATGTGCGCCCGGGCTCCC
>JAWWPY010000424.1:0-3658 GCA_033854735.1 Streptosporangiaceae bacterium
CAACGCGTTCGTGGCGAACCTGGCCAACGTCAAGCAGGCCCGTCCGCAGATCCCGCAGTACCCGAAGATCTCCACGGTCCTGGCCAACATGGTCGTGTCCGTGCTGCTCGGCAAGAGCCAGCCGCAGGTGGCGCTGAACTCCGCGGCGCAGCAGGTCAACCAGATCCTGGCCGCGGGCTGACGTGACGGTGCCATTGGCTGGCGAGGGGGGGCGCGCCGAAGGCGTGTCCCCGCCGAGCCAGCGATCGCGGGGGGCGGGGGCTCCGGGGGTAGTTCCCCGGGAAAGCGGAGCGGGGGGTCGTCCCCCCGGGTCAGCATCGCGGGGGGTTCCGGGGGGTCGTCCCCCCGGGGCAGCACTGCGCCGCCGGGTGATGGCCTCCGAGCAGTTCACCGGATGGGCGTTCGTCACCCCCGGGGTCGTGATCATCCTGCTGTTCGGCGCGGTGCCGATCGTCTGGTCGGCGCTGATGTCCTTCCAGCGGTCCAACCTCCTCACGCCGAGCACGCCGTTCGTGGGGCTGAAGAATTACCGGCAGATGGCGCACGACCCGATCGTGGGGCAGGCCATCGGGCACACGCTGATCTACACGATTCTGTTCGTGCCCGGGACGATGATCGTCGGGCTGTTCCTGGCCGTGGCCATGAACCGGAAGATCCGCTTCATCTCCATCTACCGGACCGCCGCTTACGCGACGATGGCGATCTCCACGATCAGCGAAGCGATCGTTTTCATCTGGCTGTTCGACCCCTCCTACGGGGTCGTCAACTACTTCCTCAGCCTGGTAGGCGTGCCCCCGCAGCAGTTCCTCAATTCACCGTCCCAGGCCCTGTACGTGATCGTGATCATGACGATCTGGGGCTGGACCGGCTTCGCCGTGGTCATCTATCTCGCCGCCCTGCAGGGCGTCCCGCAGATGCTGATCGAGGCGGCCGCGATCGACGGGGCCGGCCATTGGAGGACCTTCCGCCGGGTCACGCTGCCGCTGCTCAGCCCGGCGTCGCTGTTCCTCGCCGTATGGCTCACCATCAACGCGCTGCAGTTGTTCGACGAGGTCTACCTCAGCACGCAGGGCGGTCCGCTGAACGCCACCACGGTCCTCGTCTATTACCTCTACGACCAGGCCTTCCAGAACTTCAACTTCGGCTACGCCTCAGCCATCGCTTATTTCCTGTTCCTCATCATCCTCGTGGTGACTGCGATCCAGTTCCGGGTCGGCCGGCGATTCACGCATTACCGGTCATAATGGCGACCTCGGCGCCCGCCCGCGGCGGGATCTTGTCCTCCGCCGGCGGCGGCGCCCGGCCCGCCCGGCGCCGGTGGCGGCTGCCGTTCAGCCCGTGGCACCTGGTGCTGGTCCCGGCCACGCTGGTGCTGATCTTCCCGTTCGCCTGGCTGATCATCACCTCGGTGGAGACCCCATCGGAGGCGCTGCACTTCCCGCCCATCCTCATTCCGCACACACTCCGGTTCGCCAACTACCCGGATGCGCTGAACAGCGCGCCGTTTGGCCACTTCTTCGTGAACAGTGCAGTGGTCGCGGTGGTCACCGTGGTGTGCAACCTCGTCTTCTGCTCGCTGGCCGGCTACGCGTTCGCCCGGTTCCGTTTCCTGGGCCGGACCGCCCTGTTCGTCGTGATCATGGCCACGCTCATGGTGCCGTTCCAGGTCACGATGATCCCGCAGTTCATCATCACCAAGTGGCTGGGCGTTCACGTGCTGGCCGCGGTCGGGATCAACCACATCGGCGCGCTCATCCTGCCCAACGCCGCGACCGCGTTCGGCATCTTCTTCCTCCGCCAGTTCTTCCGGACCCTGCCGCTGGAGTACGAGGAGTCCGCCCGGGTGGACGGGGCCAGCCGGCTCACCGTGCTGGTCAAGATCGTGCTGCCGCTGGCCACACCGGCCCTGGCCACCCTGGCCGCGCTGACGTTCCTGGACTCCTGGAACAACTTCCTGTGGCCGCTGATCGCGATCACCTCCACGAACCAGATGACGCTGCCGCTGGGCCTGGCCACCTTCCAGGGGGCGCACGCCCCGGAGTGGACGCTGCTGATGGCCGCCAACGTGATGAGCCTGGTGCCGATGCTGGCCATCTTCTTCCTGGCCCAGCGGTACTTCGTCCGGTCGGTCGCCACCACCGGGCTCGCCGGGACCTGAGCGCAGGAAGCCCCGGACAACGCAATGAGAGAGGAACAAGCGATGGGCAAGGAGGCCAGGGTGGCCGGAGGCGGCAGCACGGAACGTGAGATCGCCTCGCAGCCAGCGTGCTGGCGGCGGGCGGCCGGGCTGGCCGCGAGCGTCGCGGGCTCACTGCCGGCCAGCGGGGAACGGGTCGCGGTGGCCGGCTGCGGCACGTCCTGGTTCATGGCGCAGTCGTACGCGGCGGCCCGGGAGGCCTCCGGGCACGGGGAAACCGATGCGTTCGCCGCCTCCGAGATGCCGCTGGGCCGGCGCTACGACCGGGTCCTGGTGCTGTCCCGGTCGGGGACCACGACGGAGATCCTGCAGCTGCTGGACCGGCTGCACGGGACCGTGCCCACGGTCGCGATCACGGCCGGCTCCGGGACTCCGGTGGCGGAAGCCGCGGATGCCAACATCGACCTGGGTTTCGCGGACGAGGAATCGGTAGTGCAGACCCGGTTCGCGACCACCGAGCTGGCCCTGCTCCTCGCCCACCTCGGCGAGGACCTCGGGCCGGCCGCGGCCGATGCGGAGCGGGTGCTGGCCCAGCCGCTGCCGGCCGAGATGATGAAGGCCCGCCAGTTCACCTTCCTTGGCACCGGCTGGACTTTCGGCCTGGCCAACGAAGCCGCGCTCAAGCTGCGCGAGGCGGCCGGGATGTGGACCGAGGCCTACCCGGCCATGGAATACCGGCACGGGCCCGCTGCGGTGACCGGCGAGGGCAGCGTGGTGTGGATGTTCGGCACCCCGCCGGACGGGCTGGGGGCCGAGGTCGCCGCGGCCGGCGGAATCGCCTGGCACAGCGACGAGGACCCGCTGGCCGAACTGGTCCGCGTCCAGGCGCTCGCCGCGGCGGTGGCGCGGGCCCGCGGCCTGGACCCGGACCGGCCGCGGAACCTGGCCCGCTCGGTCATCCTCACTCCCCGCTGAACCGGCCATCACCATGATCGGAGTCGTCTGCCTCAACCCGGCCCTGGACATCACCCATCACGTGGCCGCCGTGGACTGGGCCGGCGTGAACCGGCCCAGTGCGGTTTACGCCCGTCCCGGCGGCAAGGGACTGAACGTGGCCCGCACGCTGCACGCCCTCGGGGCCGAGGTCCTGGTCATGGGACTGACCGGCGGGGTCACCGGTACGGACGTTGAATCGGCGCTCAGCGAACTGCTGGTGCCGACCGCCTTTACCCGGATCAGCGGCGAGACCCGGCGGACCTTCGCCGTCGTGGATGGGCGCACTGGCGGTTCCGCCCTGTTCAATGAGCCTGGTCCCCGGGTCGGCGTGGCGGAGTTCGGGGAGTTTTCCGTTGCGTATGAAAAGGCTCTGGCCAAGTGCGCGGCGGTGGTCCTTTCCGGCAGCCTCCCGCCGGGACTGCCCGCGGATACCTATGCCCGGCTGATCGAGATGGCGGCCGCCGCCCGGGTGCCGGTGCTGCTGGACGCGCACGGGGAGGCGCTGCGGCTCGGCGCGGCGGCCGG
>JAWWPY010000425.1:0-3438 GCA_033854735.1 Streptosporangiaceae bacterium
GGGCGGTAGCCGACGACCGCGTCCGCGCGTTCACGGTGCGCCTCGGCCAGGAAAGACGGCAGCTGCGCCGCCTTGAACTGCCCGTCGGAATCGGTCAGGAACAGCCACCGGTGGCCGACCTGCTCCAGCGCGGTGGCGATACCCGTGGACACCGCCGCGCCGTAGCCGCGGTTCACGGCGTGGTGGACCACCAGCACCCGGCCCGGGTTCTCGGCGGCGAGTCTCTCCGCAACCTCGCCGGTCCCGTCCGGGCTCCCGTCGTTGACCACGACGACACAGTGTGGGACTCCGATCGACTCGGGTACGCGCAGGAAATCGCCGACGGTGGCCGCCAGGTTCTGCTCCTCCCGGTAGGCCGGCATGACGATGGTGACACCGTCGGGCGCGGCACGGCGCGCGTGCGCCTGATCCCCGGCGGGCGCGACGGATTCTTCCTCGGCTGGCGCCGCGGTCCCGGCGTCGGGCGGCGCGCTGCCGATCACGGCTGCTCCCATGAGGTAGCCACGGGCGGCCGCGCGGCCGACGCCGGCCGCCGGGGCCTGCGGTGCGCCCCGCCGGCTGTCCCGGGTGTCCTGCGGTCACGGAAAATGAGGAGGTCACACACCAGGTACGTGACGCACATGCCGGCCACCACACCGAGCGCGGCGGCAGGCAGGTTGCCCAGCCGGTGGAACGCGACGGTGAACACCGCGGTGTTCACCGCGAGCGAGATCAGCGCGATGCCGTTGTAGGAGGCCCAGCGCGCCCAGCGCGTCCGGGCGGCGGTGAGTGGCCGGTCCCGCCAGGTGAGCCTGGCGCTGAGCGCGAAGTTCAGCTGGGCCGAGATCACGAAGCCGAGCGCGTTGGCCACGGGCCGGTACGTGCCCGCCGCGGCCATCGCGGTGAGGGCCGTGTACTGCATGAGAAAGCATGCCGCCCCCACGCACAGGAACAGCAGCTGACGCCTGCCGCGTCTGAGCAGAGTTTTCACTTGTTTGGTCCCCCAGGTACGCCGGTTCCGAATCCCGCATGGGCCTAGCCGCGCAGCGAGGCGTCGTCGCCGTCGCGCCGCCTTCGGCAAGGAGACGCATGAGCAGCCATGTTCAGATCACAGGCAACATATCACGAAATAGTAACTAATGTGAAATTGGTTACATTTTGTTGAACGTTATATGTCATTCATGTTAAAGAGCCTGATCAGGCAGCACGGGCGATATTTCAGAAAATGATGGACGGCCGGCGCCCAGCGGGAGCGGAGGAGGCATCGCAGGTCAGGCTGGACATAGCTCGGCCGGCCGGTCGGCCGAGGGGCTAGCGGACCGCATTTGGGTTCTCCCGAGTGCCCAACGTCGGCCGCGCTGGCCGGGTAGGCGCTGTGGCGAGTTCTGCGCCGGAATACTCCGGGCGCGATATACCACGCGAAGTACTACGTTAGAGCCTGAATTAACGCGTTTAACATGACTGAAATTAGGAATTCATTCGCTCTTCACTTTTAATTCACTATGGTGCATTCGTTGCCATTTCGTTATTAATTAGGGTCAACCCATTCGGGCTGTTCGCGCGTCTGCCTGCCAGAGGTCACGCCAGGGCGACGGGATCTCTACTCGCGCGGCCAGCCGGACGCGGGATGCGGGGAGGATCGCCAGACAGCGAACCGGGGGACTGGCTAGTGAAAACCTTGCTCAGGCGCGGGAGCCGCCCGCCGCTGTTCCCGCTCCCCGGCATCCGCTCACGCCGAACCGCCCAGCTGGGCGCGGTGCAAGCGGGCGCGGTGGTGGTGATGATGATCGCCGGGCTCGTGGCCGGGCCGGTCGGGCCGCCCAGCGCCGCCAGCGCTACCAGCGCTACCAGCGCTACCAGCGCCGGCAGCGCCACCGCCAGCGCGGCCAGCGCGGTCTCGCTCACCGTGACATCGAGTCCGGGCTCTGTCTCGACCGGCCAGGCGATGGCCTACACGATCACCGCCGCGAACACCGGCGGGTCCGCCGCGAGCGGCGCGACGATCACGGACACCCTCACTGACCTGGGCACCGGCGGCGTGGCCGCGACTCCGCTGATGAACACCAACGTGGGCAGCTGCAGCTATGACGCCACCACCAGCCAGGTGACGTGCACGGCCGCGAGCCTGGCCGCCGGGCAGGCCTGGACGGTCTCGATCACGGGGCAGATGACCGCCGCGGCCGGGACGGTTGTCTCCGACACCGCCACCGTGACGGGCACCGAGTCGTCCTCGCCGTTCAGCGCCTCGGCCACGACAAGCATGACGGTGAACCAGAGTCTCCCGGCCGGATTCGCGCAAACCCAGCTGGCCCACGGCCTGAAGAACCCGGTGGTCTTCGCCTTCACGCCGGGGGGTGACATCTACATCGGCGAGCAGTCGGGCACCATCGTGACCTACCACAATGGCGCCGCTGCGCCGACGCCGCTGGTCACGCTGCCCAACGTGTACGGCTCGGGTGAATGCGGGCTGCTCGGGATGGCGCTGGACCCGAACTTCTCAGTCAACGGCTACATCTACCTGTCCTACACCGTCGCGACCACCAGCAGCTCAGGCGTGGTCCAGCCGTACGCCCGGCTGTCGCGGTTCACGGTCGCGGGCGGCACCATCAACCCCGCCACCGAGAAGATCCTCTACCAGGGCAATCAGCTGCAGAACCTGCACCACTCCGGCAACGACCTCAAGATCGGGCCGGACGGCAAGCTGTGGTGGAGCGTGGGTGACAACGTGCCGACAATCAGCAACGGGGAGGCGCTCAACAACATCTACGGCAAGGTGCTGCGGTTCAACCTCGACGGCACCGTGCCCAGCGACAACCCGTTCGTGAACGTACCCAGCGCCGTGCCGGCCATCTACGCCTACGGGTTGCGGAACCCGTTCCGCTTCACGTTCCTGCCCAACGGCCAGGCCATGACGGAGGACACCGGCTCCAGCTACTGGGAGGAGATGAACACCATCGCGCCGGGCGGCAACTACGGCTGGCCGTTCTTTGAAGGCAACTGTTTCAGCTGCGGCTACATCAACCCGGCGTACGCCTACGGCCACTACCCGGTCGACGGCGCCACCTCCGCGATGGCCGCCTACTCGGGCGCCACGTTCCCCCAGCAGTACGACCACACCGTCTTCTTCGGCGACTACAACCGCGGGAACATCGAGGCCGTCTCCTTCGACCCGGGCTACCAGACGGAAACGTCCGACACCGTCTTCGACACCAAGGCCGGCACCATCGCCGATCTTCAGGAAGGCCCGGACGGCAACCTCTACTTCGTCAGCATCTTCGAGGGCACCTTCTCCGAGATCACCGCGCCGGGGCCGTTCCCGCCCACCGCGAAAGCATCGGCCACTCCGGCCGCCGGGCCGGCCCCGCTGACCGCCGCGTTCTCCTCCGCGGGATCGAGCGACCCATACGGCCTGCCGCTCAGCTACTCCTGGGACTTCGGTGACGGCGCGACCTCGACCAG
>JAWWPY010000426.1:0-2540 GCA_033854735.1 Streptosporangiaceae bacterium
CGCCAGGAACTAACGATCTTTGGTCGTGAGGTTGTGGACGTTTGTGTCAAGTTCCACGCGGTGCGGGGAAGGCGCGCGCGGTTGGCGTAGTCGTCGACGTGGCGGGTGATGGCCGCCAGCGCGGCACGGAGTTCCGCGGTGCCTGGGCCTGGTTCGCGGCGGTGTGACCAGCAGCCGTGGCCCCTGGCGCCGCGCTTTCGATATCACGCTGAGCAAGGCCGCGAGCAGTGCCCGGTCCGCCCAGGTCAGGCGCGGGCGGCGCGGCTGCCGCCGTTGCAGGACAGCGAGCTGGTGGCGCAGGATCAAGATCTCTGCGGTCAGCCATGCCTCCTGTCGCCGGGACAGCCGCAGCCACGTGGTCACCCGCGTGATGAAAAGGAACGCGAACCGCAGACACATGACCGGTGATCATCACGGGCGGGGCGCCGGGCGAGCAACTCTGCTGGTCAGAGCCGTGGATGCGATTCTCGGCACGCACACCCTCCTCCATGCATTCTTCAAACCGGAACCGCCTGGCCTTCACACGGCAGGGGTTGCGTGGAAACCGCACTCAAGCCGGTGGCCACGGAGGGCACGTTGGACCGATGAAGCCGGGCTTTCGGGCCGGCGCGATGGCCGGATGCGGGCTAAGCCCGGACGCAGGCGGCGATTGCAGGAGTATCTGTTCCGGTGGGCTGCCCGGCCTGGGTCATGGCCCTGGGCGCGGGGGGTGCCATGGCGGGGTGGACTACCCCGGGGATGTCCCTGGCCGATCTTGACATGCGCGGGCAGAATGGCAGGTAGGAGGAGGTATGTCGGGCGGAGAGATCGTCTGGCCGGGCATGGCGGGCGACACCGAGCTGGCCGAGGCGAGAGAGCATTTCCTGGCTGCGGAGCCCATCGAGGCGGGCCTGGTACGTGAGGTGATCCTGGCGTCGTGGTGGCGTTCCCGGCAGTGGAATGTCCCTGCCGACCACGTGAAAATGCCCCACGTCCGTGATCCCGGCCGTCACACGCTACTGGCCCGCGGCGCCCTGCCTGTGCTGCGGAACCTGCGCGAGAATCTCGGGGACCAGCCGGTCAGCGTCATCCTCGCTGACGCGCGCGGCGTGGTGCTGTCCCGGCTGACCGCCGATCGCGATCTCGAGCGGCATCTTGACGGCGCCCACCTCGCGGCGGGCTTCAGCTATGCCGAAGAGTTCGCCGGCACCAACGCAATCGGCACGGCGCTGGAGAGCGGCCAGGCGGCGCAGGTGTCCGGCCACGAGCACTACGCCGAGCGCCTTGAAGATCTTGCCTGCGCCGCGGCGCTGATCCACCACCCAATCTCCGGCAAGACCCTCGGCGCCGTGGGCCTGACCTGCTGGCGCAAAGACGGCGGCCCGCTGCTGGTCACGCTCGCCCAGAGCACCGCCGACCAGATCACGCACGCTCTGCTGACCAGCAGCGGCGAGCGGGAGGTCCAGTTGCTGCAGGAATACCTGCGGGCCTGCCGGCACGCAGGCGGAATCGTTTTTGCGCTATCCGGCGACCTGGTGATGATGAATGGCTACGCCCGGGACGCGCTGGACCCCGGCGACCAGGCCGCGGTGCTCGGGCATGCGTCCGAGGCCCTGGCCGGCGGGCATCTTGATCCCGTGGATGTCGAGCTGCCTACCGGGGCAAGGGCGCTGATGTACTGCCGGCCCCTGCGCGGGCCCGGCCAGCAGGGGGCCGCCGCTGGCGTCGTGCACGTGAAGCTGGCCGAGCTGCCCGGCACACTGGAGCCCGGGAGCAGGCCGAAAGCGCGGAGATTCCTGCCCGGCCTGATCGGCGCGGGTCCGCTGTGGCTGCGCGGGTGCGATGAGGTGGACGCGGCCTATGCGTCAGGCGAGTGGCTCGCGGTGAAGGGCGAGCCCGGGACCGGCAAGCTGTCGCTGCTGCGGGCGGTCTGCGCGCGCCGCAACCCGGCCGGCGCGTTCCATGTGCTGGACGCCGCCACCCCCGGTGATCACGACTGGCTGGCCCGGGCTCTCAGCGAACTGCTTGAGGGCGAGGGGAGCTTGGTCATCCGGCACGCCGACCGGCTGAGCACCCAGCGGCTGCGTGCGCTGTGGCTGGCCCTGGAGCAGACGCTGGCCGCGGGCAGGCAGAAAGAGCTCTGGGTTGCGGTCACGATAAGCCGCAGCCCGCTGAACACCGACATGGCCAGCCTGCTGCAGTTCTTCCCGGGCACCGTGGAGCTTCCCCCGCTCCGCCAGCACATCGAGGACATGCATGAACTCGTGCCGTTCTTCCTGGCCAGGCTGAGCCACTCCGGCTCCCTGGCCTGCTCGCCCGAAGCGATGCAGCTGTTGCTCCGGTCGGGCTGGCCGGGCAACATCGAGCAGCTCCGGCAGGTACTCACGACGGTCGCCAGCCACCGGCGTGCCGGGACGATCCGCCCGGGTGACCTGCCGCCAGAGTGCTGGACAGTGAGCCGCAGGCTGCTCAGCCCACTGGAGTCAATGGAGCGCGACGCCATCGTGCAGAGCCTCCTGGATTACCAGGGCAATAAGCTCCAGGCAGCCGGATCACTCGGC
>JAWWPY010000427.1:0-2656 GCA_033854735.1 Streptosporangiaceae bacterium
CCCAGTAGTCGCTGATCCGGCCGCGGGTCCAGCGGTACCTGCGGCGGCTGGCCAGGCCCATCGGGTTGGCGTGGGTCGCTCCGAAGAACGGCTCAGCCGCGGGGGAGCGCCAGTCGAGCAGCAGCCGGCGGCCCGCGCTGTCGGTCAGGCCAAGCCGTCCGATGTACGCGGGCTCGGGGTGGTCTGCGCTGACGATGCGTCCGAGGCACAGGTCCAGGCCGAAGCGACGCAGGGTGCGCAGGCGAGCGGTCAGCCGGTGGATCTCTATGTCCCGGTCCATCGCCTCCTGGCCTATGCCGCCGGGGGCCCTGCGCTCGGCATCGAGGCGGCCGGACAGGCTGGCGATCGACTGTTCGAGGCTCTCCGCGATGGCCGCGAAGTGCTCCTCGTCGCCGGCGATCAGCGCCGGGTCGGCCTTGGCGGAGAGGCGGTCGGGAAGGTCAAATGCGCTGGTAGTCAGGGGGTTCACGGCATCAGCTCCGATCTGAGGTCGCTGGCAACCGTGGGGCGCGGCCCAGGTGCCTGGACCGGCGTGACGAACCTGGTGGCCATGACGGACAACACACGCACTTCGCGACCCCCATTTCCGTAGGTTCTAGCCTCGGCCAGCGATTATGCGGCACGACCCGGGTCTTGCCGCAAGCCCCCCGGTGCGCTATATGTTGAGAGTGGAGAGGAGTAGCTATTCTCCTTTCCCTTGATCGTCCGCTGTGGACGGACAAACCCGCATCGTGAACCATCCGACACCGGCGAAGCTGGCCCTCTCGCTGTGGGCCGACCCGGACATCAACGGCGTCCGCCGGAAGGGCCAGCAGCGGCCTTGAGTGCCCTTACACCGACAGGGCCGGCTGTCTGGGTTCAGCAGATAGCCCAGACGTTGATATCGACCATTTGCGGTAATAGCTACTGTTCTTCTCCGGGCACAGAGTTAGTCTTGACTTGGTGGATGCGGCGATCAGACTGATGCGCGTCGGAATGGACTCTGGCCCGGCCCATGCCGAGGTGCTCCCCGGTCAGGCGTCTCCACCGGGCACGGATCGAGAGGACTCGGCTACCCGGAGGGTCACCGAAGATGACATCGCATACTTACTTGATCCTCATCAGGGACGGGCGCCTGGCGCTCGCGGTCGGCGCGGCACTAGAGGAGCGCCTTTTAAGAGATGGCCACGAGGCCCTAGCGCTGGTCCCTGCTGTCCGCGGGCTTGAGTTCGCCGACGCGGGCGACCTGCGGCGGCCCTGGGCCGGGCAGGTGGGTCCTGGGCGGCCCAGCCCGGCACCGCAGGTAGTGGCGCTCTATGAGGATGGCCTGCTGAAGAGGCTGGAGTCGCTCGGGCTGGCCGCGTACGTTGGCGTTCCGAACGAGGAAGAGTGGCGGATCGTCCATTGGGACAATGACATCGGCGCCATGTTGCTGCCCGTCGCTACCGCCCGCGACCTCGTCGACGCGGTGGCTCGCCACACTCCCTGGTCGCGGGAAGCGCAGAAGGTGTCGAACGTCGCCTCCCTGCACGGTCGTGATGGCCGCTGGGCGCTCGGCGCACCGCCCGCGCTGTCCCGCAAGCTGGCCGTGGCCAGCGCCGTGGGTGTAGCGGGCTCACTGCTGCTGGTCGGCGTGCCGCCAGCGGGCGCCGCGCCGAGCGGCGCCATCCAGTTCTCAGGGCAACCGGGAGCGGCCTCCGGCGGAACCGTAGCTTTTGTCGAGACCGCGTTCGAGACCAGCCAGACCGCCGCGAACGGGTCCGCTGGCCCGGGTTCTGGTAACGCCACCGGCAGCGGGCCTTCTGTCGGCAGCAGCATTCAGAGCCTCGCCGGCCAGGTTGTCACCGGCGTGCAGAACGCCGCTAGCGCGGTCGGCAGCGCCTTCCAGCGAAGCATGGAGATCCAGGGGCAGGCTGAGCTGACCAACGCCGAGGCCAACTTGGCCATGGGAAACGCGATCCTGGACCGGATGCCCGCGATTGGGGCCGGCGTCACATTCGGCGGCAGCCGGGGCTTTGTCTACGGCACCACCCTCGGCACCGTAGGCGGGGCGATCGTCGGCGGCGGGCTGGGGCTGCTGGCCGGCGGAGTGGGGGTCATACCCGGCGCCATTGCGGGCGCGGAGTTTTGGGGTGGGGTCGGCTTCTGGGGCGGCACCACCGGCGGGGCGATCATCGGCGGCGTCTACGGTGCCGCCACTAATAACCAGGCCCCAGACCTTGGGCCCGCCGAAGCGAGGACCTTCAACCTTGCCGACAACTACGGTTTCGTCGTCGGCACCGCCGGAGGCGCCCTCACGGGCCTAGCCCTCAGGGCCGCCAATATGGCCAAAGCGGCTGACCTGGGCCTCTATCTGGGCGTCACCAGCGGAACTCTCGGCGGTGCCCTGGCCCGCTGGCTCGGCTACCCATCGGGCGGCACCACGCCCTCGGGCACCACCCCGCCGGGCAGCGTTCCGCAAGGGCCGAGCAGCCTTCCGCAGGGGTTCCGCAACCAATTCGGGCTCGGCCCGGACGGCCAGATACTCGGCCAGAACCCCGGCTCCGGCTCATTTGACAACGCCAACCCGCCGCAGGGTGCTGCCCCGCCAGCGCAAAACAACGGCACCCCACCCCAGGACACCACCCCACCCGCGCAAAACAACGGCACCCCACCCCAGGACACCACCCCACCCGCG
>JAWWPY010000428.1:0-3214 GCA_033854735.1 Streptosporangiaceae bacterium
GTTGTCAGACCGCCGGCAAGGCAAGTCCTGCTCTAGCGCTGCGGGTCGCCTCCGATCAGACGCAGCCGGGACGTCACCGCCGGCTGTCAGCCTGGCGGAGCATCGCGTCGAGTTCGGGGTCGGCCCCAATCTCCCGGACCTCTTGCGCGCAGCGGCAGGCGACGGCGATCTTGGCCGCCCACTGCAGCGCCTCCTCGCGTGAGGGCACGTCGACGAGCGTGAATCCGCCGATGGCCTCCGGGTACGGGCCGTCGGTGACCGCCCCGTCGGTGTCCACGATGCTGGCCGGCTGGTTTTCCAGCCCGCCGGCGGACACATACACGCCGGCGTTGATGGCCTCCTGGACCGCCGCGTGCGCGGCGCTGGCCACGGCGGGCGCGTCCTCGCCGGGGATGTGGTCCATCGCGTGGGCACCGAACGAGATCAGGTACTGCGTCATCTGCGACTCCGTTGTCCCGGCGGCTGCTCCGGCCGCGTCTTGGCTCATGGACGAACGACTCGCCCCGGATCCATCGCTCTGCCAGAAGAAATTTCTCACGGTCCCCCGCCGTTCAGCCCCCGCGAGGGCAACCTTCGAGGGGAATCCCTGGTGGCTGTGGGAAGGGTTCCCCTGGTGTCCCCCGCTCGGGCCGCAGGTCCGATCCTGCTTGCCCCGGCTCGCCGTGCACGCGTGATCCTGCCCGTTGCTGCGCTGGTCTGCCCGGAAGGGCTGCCGGGCCGCCAGGCCCGACCACCGTTCTTGATCTTGACTTTGATTTTGATCTTGACGTTGATCTTGGGATGGGTCCCAGCGTGAGCCGCATAGTGGCCGCATGCGCGGGTTGCGGGGCCTGTGGGCGCGATGTGGTGGCTCTGTGTGGCTGGTGTGCGGTGTTCGCAACTGGTGAAAAGGCTTTGTCCGGCGGTCGCGGGCCGGGAAGGATGACGGGCGTGAGAACGCGGGGAGGCTGGCGGTTGGTATGTGCACCGCGTTCTGCTGACGGTGCTGGGCTGGTGTGGTGAGGCCGTTCACCGGGCCGTTGGCGAGCCGCAATTTCCGGTTGCTGCTGGCGTGCGATGTGGTTTCAGTGCTGGGTACTGCGATCGCGTCGGTAGCAGTTCCGTTCGCTGTCCTGGGTATCGGCGGGTCGGCAGCTGATGTCGGGTTTGTCACGGCGTCGGCTACGGTGCCGGTGATCGTGTTCGTGCTGCTGGGTGGTGTGGTCGCGGACCGGTGGCCGCGTCAGCGGGTGATGGCGGGGGCGAATGTGCTGCAGGCCCTTGCGCAGGCGGGTTCGGCTGCGCTGGTCCTGGGTGGGCAGGCGAGGGTCTGGGAGTTGATGGCCCTGGCGGCGGTCCGGGGCACCGGGCTGGGGTTCTATTTCCCTGCTGCGCAGGGGTTTCTCCCGCAGACTGTCCCGGCGGCGCACTTGTCGCAGGCGAACGCGGTGGACAGGATGGGCCGGAATGTTTCGCTGATCACTGGTTCGGCGTTCGGGGGTGTGCTGGTTGGCTTCGCTGGGCCTGGTTGGGGTCTGGTGCTGGACGCGGTGAGCTACGCCGTGGCGGCACTGTTGCGTGCCGGGATGCGCATGCCTGCTGTTACGTCTGGCCCTGGGGGGCGCATGCTGCATGAGTTGCGTGAAGGGTGGCGGGAGTTCATCTCCCGGCGGTGGCTGTGGGCCGTGGTGGTGGAGTTCTCGTTCCTGGTCGCGATCTTGACTGGGGCGGATGGTGTTCTCGGGCCGGTCATTGCTGATGCTCGTCTTGGCGGTGCGCGAAGCTGGGGCATCGTGCTGGCGGCTCAGTCCGCCGGGGCTGTTGTGGGTGGGCTGGTGATGATCCGGTTCCGGCCGGCGCGGTTGCTGCTGGCGGCGAGCCTGGGTGTGGTGCCGATGGCGGGATTGCTGTTTGCGCTGGCGGTGCCTCTGGCTGTCCCGCTGGTCGCGGCCGCATCGTTTGCCGCTGGCGCCTGCATCGAGGTTTTCGGGGTGAACTGGGCTACGGCGATGCAGCAGGAGATACCACCGGGGATGCTTTCCCGGGTGTCCTCGTACGATGCGCTGGGCAGTTGGGCTCTGGCGCCGGTTGGCATCGTGGTGGCCGGGCCGCTCGCGGTGACGCTGGGTACGTCGGTGGTTCTGGTGGCTGGCGGCGTATCGGTGATCGTTCTCACGGGGGCCGTGCTCTGCGTGCCTGAGGTGCGGGATCTGCGCCGCAGGCAGCCCCTGGTGACTGCGGGCAGTCAGCCAGAATGATCAGCTGCTTGTTCTGCCGGCCGGGACCCGGCCCCGGCCCGACCTCCCGCCCGGCACGGACCTGCTGCCGCAGATCAAGCACATCGTCGTGCTCACGATGGAGAAGGTAGCGAGGTACTTCCGGGCCGCCGCTCGCCCGGACACCCTCAACCAGATAGCTCGCCCGGACACCCCTCAACCAGATAGACAGTGGCCCGGGCCGGCGAACCGGCCCGGGCCACCGCCCTGGTGATGCTGGGACTACCGTGCCCAGACGCCGAAAGCGTCGTTGGCACGCACCGCCCCGTTGGCGGGCAGGCCATCCGTCCACAGCGCGGACGGGGAGACCCGGGTGGTCCCGGACGGCGGCAGCAGGCCGTTGCTGGTCGCCAGGACCTTACTGGTCGTCCACGGGCCCACGAAGGAGCCCCGGGCGCCGCTGTAAGTGGTCAGCGCGCCCTGCAGGAACTGGTTGATCCGGAACGAGTGGATGAACGGCGGCAGCGCGATGGGCGTACCCGTGCTGTCGGTGAAGTCATCCAGCGCCGCGGCGTGATCGAAGATCGGGCCGTGCGCATTGGTCTTGTAGAACTGCGGCGTCCCGGACGTCGACGGCGGCGTGATCACGAAGCTGAGCTCGTTGCCACCCTGGTTGTAGTAGATGCTGAAGTTGACGCCGTCACCCTGGTTCACCCCGGCCAGGTTGAAGAAGTGGGCGAAGTACGGGAAGTTCAGCGAGTTGTTGAACGCCTCGACGAACGCCACCCAGGTGCCGGTGCCGCAGATGGCGCCGAACGTCCGGGCCACGGTGCACGACTCGATACCGGCCCGGACGTACTGGTCACCGGTCGGGTTGCCGGCCTGGTTCAGCGACCCGTTGGAGAGCTGGATGTACTCCTGCGGGTACAGGCCGGTCAGGAACGAGGTGTCCGGGACCGTGATGGTCGAGCTGATGTAGCGGAAGTACCGCCCGCTCACCTCGTACCCGGCCGAACTGG
>JAWWPY010000429.1:0-2860 GCA_033854735.1 Streptosporangiaceae bacterium
TCATCTCACAACTCCGTCCCGGTCTCGTCGGTGATGCCCGCCCGTTGGAGATAAGACTGCACCAATGCGAGCAGGGCCGGCCCGCGGGGCCGGCGGCCCGGCTGGATGTCGACGGCCAGCGCCTTGACCTCCTGGATGTGCACATTCGGGTCCAAGGACATGTGGGACAGCTCGTTGGCCGCGTCCCCGGTGGTCAGGCCGTTCGGTCCCCAGTGCCACGGCAGCCCGACCTGGTGCATCGCCCGGCCGCCGGCGTGTAGCGGCTTGATCCGGCGGGTGACCATGACCCGGGCCTCGATCGCGTTGCGCGCGGTGATGATCGTCGCCCAGCCCATGTGCTCCAGGCCCCGCTCCGCGGCCAGCTCAGGCGACACCTCGCAGAAGAACGCGGGCTGGAGCTCGGCCAGGTAGGGCAGGAAGCGCGACATCCCGCCCGCCGTGTGGTGCTCGGTGAGCCGGTACGTGGTGGTCACGTACGGGAAGATGTCGGAACCGGGCTCGGCGCCGCTGGGCTGGAACCGGTCCTGCGGGTGCGCGAGGATCTCGCGGACCGGGTTGTGCTGCTGGCGGTAGAGCAGGTTGGGCAGCGGGGATTCCTGCGGCTCGTAGTGCGCGGGCATCGGGCCGTCCACCAGGCCGGCCGGGGTGAACAGCCAGGCCTTGCCGTCGGCCTGCATGATGAACGGGTCGATGCCGGAGATCGCCGCCACCCCGGTGGCCCCTTCCGGCGGCCGGTAGGACGGCGGCCGGTCGGCGACGAAGTCCGGGATGTCGTGCCCGGTCCACTTGCCGTTCTCCTCGTCCCACCAGACCAGGGCCTTGCGCTCGCTCCACGGCTTGCCGTCCGGGTCGGCCGAGGCCCGGTTGTAGAGCACCCGCCGGTTGGCCGGCCAGGCCCAGCCCCACTGGTTGGCAACCCAGTTCTGCTCCCGGCCGGGCTTGCGGCGGGCCGCCTGGTTCACCCCGTTCGCGCGGACGCCGCAGTAGATCCAGCAGCCGGCGGACGTGGAGCCGTCGGATTTGAGCTGGGTGTACGACGAGACCGGCTTAGCGTCGGGGTCGTATCCGTTGATCTCGGCCAGGACCGCGTCGGAGTCCGGCTCGTCCAGCGAGCCCTCCGTCGGGTAGTCCCAGGTTAGGTCCAGGATCGGCCGGTCCATTTCCAGCGCCTCGGCCTCGCCGAGCACGGTCTCGGCGTTCGCGGCCTTGACCTGGTCGGCTGCGGCCAGCTTCTCCCGGATGCGCCGGCCCAGGTGGTAGGTGAACCACAGGTCGCTGCGCGCGTCACCGGCCGGCTCGACCGCGGTGTGGTGCCACTGCAGCATCCGCTGGGTGTTGGTGAAGCTGCCGCTCTTCTCGGTGTGCGCCGCGGCGGGCATGAAGAACACCTCGGTCTTGATGTCCTCGGTACGCATCTCCCCGGTCTCGATTTCCGGGCCGTTCTGCCAGAACGTGGCGCTCTCGATCATCACCAGATCGCGGACCACCAGCCAGTCCAGGTTGGCCAGGCCCATCCGCTGCATCCGGGCGTTGGCCGAACCGACCGCCGGGTTCTGCCCGAACAGGAAGTACCCCTTGCAGGTCCCTTCCATCTGGGCCAGCACGGTCTCGTAGGTGCTGTGGCTGCCGGTCAGCCGGGGCAGGTAGTCGTAGCAGAAGTCGTTGTCCGCGGTGGCGGCCTCGCCCCACCAGGCCTTCAGCAGGCTGACCATGTAGTCGCGGGTGTTGGCCCAGTACCCGTTCTGCACGCTCTCGTCTTGCACGTAGCTGTCCAGGTCGTCGTCGCCGTGCGCGAACGGCATCGGCAGGTAGCCGGGCAGCAGGTCGAACAGGGTCGGGATGTCGGTGGAACCCTGGATGGAGGCGTGCCCGCGCAGGGCCATGATGCCGCCGCCGGGACGGCCCATGTTGCCCAGCAGCGCCTGCAGGATCGCGGCAGTGCGGATGTACTGCACGCCCACGGTGTGCTGGGTCCAGCCCAGGCTGTACACGAACGCGGTGGTCCGGTCCCGTCCCGAGTTCTCCGTGATGAGCCGGGCCACCTGGAGGAACTGCTCCTCGGGCACCCCGGCCACCTCGGCGACCACGTCCGGCGTGTACCGGGCAAAGTGCCGCTTGAGGATCTGGAACACGCAGCGCGGGTGCTGCAGCGTCTCGTCCCGGTCCGGATTGGGATGGGCGGCGGCGCCGCCGGAGCCGTGGGCCTCGCCGCGGGCCGCCTGCCGCACCTGCCGTTTGCGGCCGGGCTCCATGCCCCGGGCGCCGCTGGCCGGTGCCACCTCGCCGCCCTGGTAGCGCCAGGTCTCCGCGTCGTAGACCCGGTTCTCGGCGTCGAACCCTGAGAAGAGCCCATCGAGATCCTCGGTGTCCGCGAAGTCATCAGTGATGATCACCGGGGCGTTCGTGTACGCGCGCACGTACTCGTCGAAGTACTTCTCGTTCTGCAGCACGTAGTTGATCAGGCCGCCGACGAACGCGATGTCGGCCCCGGCCCGGATCGGCACGTGCAGGTGAGCGACGGCGCTGGTCCGGCTGAACCGCGGGTCGACGTGGATGATCTTGGCGCCGCGCTTCTTGGCCTCCATGACCCACTGGAACCCGACCGGGTGGGCCTCGGCCATGTTCGAGCCCTCGATCAGGATGCAGTCGGAATTGGCCAGATCCTGCTGGAAGGTGGTCGCGCCGCCGCGGCCAAAGCTAGTTCCCAGACCGGGAACTGTTGAGGAGTGTCATATACGCGCCTGGTTCTCGATCTGGATCGCGCCCAGCGCGGTGAACAGCTTCTTGATCAGGTAGTTCTCTTCGTTGTCCAGGGTCGCGCCGCCGAGGCTGGCGAAGCCCATGGTCCGCCGGGTGCGCC
>JAWWPY010000430.1:0-3921 GCA_033854735.1 Streptosporangiaceae bacterium
CCCGCCCGGCCGCGCCAACTGACCAGGTTGCGCGGCGGCGCGATGGAGGGCGGGTACTAGGCTCTGGCGGGCCCGTAATACATCCTGCCCGGCCCGGACGGCTGCCTGCGTGGACAGTGCGAGTGCCGACGCGGGCGGGCGGACACGCACGCAGGAGAGGGCGGAATGAGCTCTGAGTCAGTGCCGGGCCCGGATTCCCGGGTCCGGCTGGTGTTGTGGCGGCACGGGCAGACCCCCTGGAACGTGCAGGGCCGCTTCCAGGGCCAGACCGACATCCAGCTGGATGAGGTCGGCGTGGAGCAGGCTGAGCGGGCCGCCCGGCTGCTGGCCGCGCTGCGGCCGGACGTGATCATCTCCTCGGACCTGAGCCGGGCCATGGCCACCGCCGCGCCACTGTCCCGGCTGACCGGGCTGACCGTGACCACGGACAAGGACTTGCGGGAACGCCACGGCGGAGCCTGGGAAGGCCTGTCCGACGTGGAGATCCGGACCCGCTACCCCGTCGAGCACGCCCAGTGGTTCCCGCCCGAGGGCGAGCACTCAGCCACCGTCGCGGAACGGGCGGGCGCGGCGATGGAGCGGATCGCCGACAGCCTCCAGCCGGGTTCTCTGGCCGTCGTGGTGAGCCACGGCGCGGCGATCAGGCTGGGCGCCGCCCGGCTCCTCGGCCTCCCCGAGGACCTCTGGGGCATCATCGGGCCGCTGGCCAACTGCGCCTGGTCGGTCGTGTCCCGCCGGCACGGGCACTGGCGGCTGGTCGAGCACAACGCGGGAACGCTGCCGGAGCCGGTGCTCAGCGACGACCGCTGAGGTCCGGGGCCGGTGTCCAGGTTGTTCGAGAGCGTCCAGGGAACCGGTATGCTAACTCCGGTCCGCGTGCCAGTCACGCGGGCGATGCCGGGGCTATAGCTCAGTTGGTAGAGCGCTTGCATGGCATGCAAGAGGTCAGCGGTTCGAGCCCGCTTAGCTCCACTGGTTTTCCGAGTCTCTGTTCGAGCAAAAGTGACTAACCAAGTGACTACGCTCCGGAGGCGGTTCCGAAGACGTCATCCATGATCGTGGCGCCGCCCCTGATGGCGGGAACGATGACGTGCCGGTAGACGGTCTCGGTGACGTGCGTGGACTTGTGGCCCACGGTGTCGGAGATCTCCTGGATCGGGATGCCGTTGCTGCTCATGATGGACACCGCCGTGTGTCGGCCCTCGTGGGCGTGCCAGTGGCCGATGCCGGCCAGGCGGGTGGTTCGGCTGAAGCGCCAGTTGAGCGCGTCGCGGGTGTACTGGGTGCCGTTCTCGTGGCAGAACACGAGGTTGTGGTCCTGCCAGGCGTCGCCGGCCACGAGCCGTTCGGCGGCCTGGCGCTTCTTGTGGACTGCGAGGGCGTCGATGGCTCGCTTGGGGAGGATGGGCGAGCGCCGGGACTGGGGTGTCTTGGTGTTGTGCGGGCCGAAAACCTCGTCCACGTCATGCGACCAGGCAATATTCGTTGATCAGGCCACCGACGCGAGCCTGTCTCGGACGCGGTACCGGCCGAGGTTGACTGGCTTGGGTAGCGGTTTCAGGGGCGCGGCGCCGTGCAAGGCGCGGTGTGGCCGGTGCTGATTGTGGTGGATCTCGTACTGGCGCAGGATCTGCCGCAGGTGGGCCTGATTCCAGATGAGGGTGCGGTCCAGGAGTTCACGTCGGCATCCGCCGATCCAGCGTTCGGCGATCGCGTTCATCCGGGGCGTCCGGACGTTGCACAGTACGGTCCGGATCCCGGCATCGGCGAGGACCGCATCGAACGCGCTCGTGAAGTTCGAGCCGCGGTCGCGGATCATGAATCTGACCTGGTGCGCTTGCTCATCGAGATCCATGAGGAGATTGCGGGCCTGCTGAGCGGTCCATTCCCCGGTGGGATGCAGGGTGAGTCCCAGGATGCGGATGCGTCTGGTGGCGTGCTCGATGACGGCGAGGACGTAGGCGCGGGTGCCGTCGAGCAGGTCGGCTGTGAAGAAGTCGCACGCCAGGATCGCGTCCGCTTGAGAACGCAGGAACTGCGACCAGGTAGGCGCGGTCCGCCGCGGTGCGGGGTCGATCCCGGCGTTCTTCAGGATCTCCCAGGCCGTCGACGCCGCTATCTTCACTCCCAGGCCGGCCAGCTCGCCGTGGATCCGGCGGTACCCCCAGCTGGGGTTCTCGCGGGCCAGCCGGAGGACCAGGGCCCTGATGTTCCGGCGAGTCGCCGGGCGGCCGGTCTTGCCGCGCATGGACCGGGCGGCCCAGCGGCGGCGGACGATGTCGCGGTGCCACCGCAGGATCGTGTCCGGAGTGACCAGCAGCCGCAGCCCCTGACGACGCTCTCTTGGTATCACGCTGAGCAGGGTCACCAGCAGGGCCCGGTCCGCCCAGGTCAGCTTCGGGCGGCGCGGCTGATGGCGTTGCAGGACGGTGAGATGGTGGCGCAGCATCAAGATCTCTGCGGTCTTCCACGCTTCCCCGCGCCGGGACAGCCGCACGCCTGCTGCTAGCCGCGTGATCAGGAGGAACGCGAACCGCAGGCACATGACCAGTGATCATCACGGCCGGACGCTGGGACAGCAACTCTGCTGGTCAGCGTTGTGGACAGGGTTCTCGGCACGCACAGGGCCATGCTGGAGCGGCGTGGCCGGGCCGTACAGCGAGCCCGGGACGCGTTCGCCGCCGAGCAGGAATCGTTCGGCGACGAGTTCGACCCGCAGAGCCTGGAGTGGAGGCTTTTCCAGAACATCGCGATCGGCGAGTCCGCTTTCCTAGCCGCAGGGTGGGTCAGCGGGTACGAGGCAGATGCCCTTCGCGCGGCGGCTGCGGCGCTGCATTCGTCTTGGTGGCTGTGGCTCGAAGACACTGATGACGCGATGACGTGTGTGCGGGGTGTGCTTGAGCAGACCTGCCGCGCCCGCGCCCACCGCGTCAAGCCGGGTCGGGCGGCACGCATCGAGGACATGGGAGCAGCGGCCAGCACGGCGCGCTGGCTGGAGACTGTAGGGCGCAAGCGCTTGGCTGTCCTTGGCCGGGCCCTCGGCGAGTTCGCTCACATCAGCTTTCGTGCACGCTGGAGCGGCGCGCGTGACGCACTTGCCGCACTGCAGGCTGACCACATCCCCGGCCCGGACTCGACCGCTCGGAGACATGTCCTGGAAGTGTCGGCGTACCTACTGGCCCACGAGGTAGCCGCGAGATTCGACGCGGCTTGCCCAGCGGTCGCCGCCGCGTTCCGTGTACGGGTCACGCAACTCGATGCCGATGAACACGAACGGCAAATTGAAGAGCTGCTCCAGCGAAGCCTGAAACTTCGCAGCGCGGACTTCGGCCAGCCTGACCTCCGTCCTCTGCCAGCTTCCGCTCCGAGCGGACGAAGCCGCTCTGGAGAGCTCCCGGCAGGCCAGCCGGGTGCCGGCCTGAGCTGACGCTAAACCTCCATTACCCTGCCTGCTCCGTCAATGAATTGTACGAAAACTGTCAGTTCAGTACTTTTGCGGCATTCGCCCTGGCCGGTATCCGAGGCGGGGTGCTGCTGGCCTTGCACCGGTAACTTGCACCACTCGCCTGCCGTTTGGGCCATTCATCATTCTAGGGACGCTCCTGGTCATCGCCTGGTGACGTGCACGGCCGGAGGCGTCTCCTCGGGAAGCGGAAACTCATCGAGCCGTATCATGACCGGTTCGCCGTGCGGGTTGGGCAGCAGGAACCGGCTGTCGCCAGCGGCGGTGGGTTGTTCTGGGATGGTCCGCCGCGGCACGCGGCGATCTCGGGGTACCGCTCGACGGTGGGGTCGACGAGGTGTCCCAGGCCGGGGATCCACACGATGGTCTGGCCGTGCAGCATGCCGTCTTCCCACCACGGTGCCAGAGTGCCGTAGCTGATGTACTGCCCGGTAAAGGCCCTGGTGATGACGAGTTCT
>JAWWPY010000431.1:0-73942 GCA_033854735.1 Streptosporangiaceae bacterium
TGCGGGTATCCACAGCCCTGGGCCGATGGTCAGGCTTCGTCGATCTCGGCGATGACCCGGCCGCCGAGTTCGCGCTTGATGAGATCCATGCCGGTCAGGTCCTCCCGTCCGGCCGCCGGGGCAGCAGCCGCCCGGCCCGCGGGCGCTGAGTCAGGTCCCATCGAGCCGGGCCGGGCCCGGCCCGACTGTGCCGAGCCCGACTGTGCCGAGCCCGACTGTGCCGAGCCCGACTGTGCCGAGCCCGACTGTGCCGAGCCCGACTGTGCAGGCTCCGACCGCGCAGGCTCCGACCGTACCGAGCCGGGGTGCGCCGAGCCGGGGTGCGCCCGGTCAGGCTGTGCGGGAGCGGGCTGTACTGGCTCGGAACGCGGAGGACCAGACTGCGCGTAGGCGCTAGGCACGTGATCTGGCTGGGTATGACCCGGCTGCGGGGGTGCGGCGGCGGAAGACGCCGGGTGATTCGGCGCCAGGTCCGCTGCCGTGGGGCCCGCTGCCGTGGGGCCCGCTGGCGTCCCGCTGAGCTGGGCGGCGAAAACCGCTCTGACCTGAAGTTTGAGACCGAACCTCTCGGCCAGGACCCGGCCCAGGTCACGATCGCAGCCGCTGCTGGAGAAGCCCTTTACGTCGCCTTCCCTGGCGAACCGGACGGTGAGGACGCCGTCCGCCACGGAGTGCACCGAGGCGTTGCTCAGCAGCATCCAGGCGACCCGGCGCTCGCCCTTGATGGCTTCGAGGATCTCCGGCCATAGCTGGCTGACCGAATCGGTGTCGGGCCGGCCGCTGCCCGGCGGCGGGCCGGCGGACTGCCCGGCGCGGGCCTCCGGGGCAGCCTCCCCCGAAGTATCGGGCACGGGGGCCTCGCGCACGGGGGCCTCGCGCACGGGGGCCTCGCGCGCCTGCGCCTCATGCGCCGGGACCTCATGCACTGGCGCCTCATGCACTGGCGCCTCATGCACTGGGGCCTCAGACGGGGCCGGCCTGAGGGACTCACCGGACGTCCTGGGCAGGTCGCCGTGCTCAGCCGCCGGAGAGGCCCCTTCCAGCCTGCGCTCCAGCCGCTCCAGCCTCGCGAGCATCGCCATCTCCCCGGTGCCCGCCGCGGGCAGCAGGACCTGGGCGCAGGTCAGTTCGAGCAGCAGCCGCGGCGAGGTCGTCCCGCGCATCTCGATAAGGCCCTCGCTGAGGATCTGCGCGGCGCGGGCCAGTTCGGCCTGACCGAACTGCCTGGCTTGCTCGCCCATCCGGTCGAGCCGGTCGGCCGGGAGGTCAAGAAGCCCCGTCTGGGCCGCCCCCGGGACGGCCGCGAGGATGATCAGGTCACGGAACCGGTCGAGCAGGTCCGCAGCGAAGCGGCGCGGGTCGTGCCCGCTCTCCACGACACGATCCACGGCCCGGAAGACCGCCGCGCCGTCGCCGCCCGCGAACGCGTCCGCCACCTCATCGAGCAGGCTGTCGTCGGTGTATCCGAGCAGGGCGACGGTCTGGTCGTAGCGCAGGCCGTCCTCGCCGGAGCCCGCCAGCAGCTGGTCGAGGACCGACAGCGAATCGCGTGCCGAGCCCGCGCCCGCGCGCACCACCAAGGGCAGCACCGCAGGCTCATAGCCGATGCCCTCCGCGTGCAGGATCTCTTCCAGGAGTTCCCGGAGAACCGCGGGTGGCACCAGGCGGAACGGATAGTGGTGGGTCCTCGACCTGATCGTGGCCAGGACTTTTTCCGGCTCGGTCGTGGCGAATACGAACTTGAGGTGCGGCGGTGGTTCCTCGACGAGCTTGAGCAGCGCGTTGAAACCCTCCCGCGACACCATGTGAGCTTCGTCGATTATGTAGATCTTGAAGCGCCCGGACACCGGCGAGTAGAAGGCCCGCTCGCGGAGGTCACGCGCATCGTCCACGCCGCCGTGCGAGGCCGCGTCGATCTCGATCACATCGAGGCTGCCCGGGCCGTCAGGGGCGAGCGCGACACACGACTCACACTTCCCGCAGGGATCGGGAGTGGGCCCCTCGGCACAGTTGAGCGAGCGGGCCAGGATCCGGGCGCTGGACGTCTTGCCGCATCCCCTGGGCCCGCTGAACAGATAC
This sequence comes from Streptosporangiaceae bacterium, assembly GCA_033854735.1. GTDB lineage: Bacteria > Actinomycetota > Actinomycetes > Streptosporangiales > Streptosporangiaceae > JAWWPY01. Next base: position 2,080 of record JAWWPY010000431.1, read on the forward strand.
GCGTGGTTGACCCGGCCGTTGCGCAGCGCCTGGCGGAGCGGTTCCGTTACGTGATCTTGGCCCTTGACATCAGCAAACGTGGCCGGCCGGTATCTCCGGTACAGCGCGAGCCGCGCTGGTGGCCCGCTGGGCGGGGCCTGGTCCTGAGGGGCAGTGCCGGGGACGTCGCCTGCCATGACCTCATCCTCGCCGGGCCGGGAAGGGTAGCGACCCCCCGCACACCCGCCAGGGCCCGCGTACCCTTGCTGCCTTCCGGCCCTGGGGGAGTTGGCGGGGTAGCGCCGTGCGAGGGGTCTTGCGTCAGTCTAGTAGCGGACCAGACGCGGCCGTGCCCAGATCCCGGGCCGGCCGCGATGCGGCGCCCGCCGGTCGCCGGTAGGCTGACCGACGGAGGATTCGCCTAGTGGCCTAGGGCGCACGCTTGGAAAGCGTGTTGGGGGCAACCCCTCAGGAGTTCGAATCTCCTATCCTCCGCCACGTTGACCTCTGCGCGCCATGACGACGGCGGCCAGGAACTTCTCAGCCACCAACCTGCACGAACGGCTCAACCTCAGCGGCCCGGACGACGAGCTCAAACAACTGGCAGACACTTCGACGACCTGCTGGGCCGCCTGGACCGGTCGTTGGGTGGCTGGAGTGGGTTGTCGCTGGCGCTGCTCTCTGGCAGCTATAGCCATGCTTCGCCGTTGGCCAGATCTCTTTCGCCGGGGTACTGGGCGAGGATCGCTTCGAGCGCGGCGATGATCTTGCCTGTGTCGGCCCTGGTGCGCTGGTAGTTGCCGGGTATGAAGATCATGCCGTAGTGGCCGGCCCCGCCGGGTGTGATCGCCTCGTGGTGCAGCGGCCGGAAGTCACGCAGGTTGTTGGTGACTAGACCACGATGCTCGGCGCGTGCGAGTGCCAGCACCTCGGGATCGGACAGGGCTTCCCGGGCGGGGTTGCCGGCCACCGGCTCCACGTCGTGGCCGCGGGGGCGTAGCTGGCGGGCGATTTCCGGGCTCATCATCTCATCAAGCAGCAGTTTCACCGCTGAACGGCTGCCTGCCCGGCGAGGTAGGCGGCGTGCGCCTCGGCGGTCTCCTGCTCGTTGGCCTCGATCTGCTGGTCGATCTCGGCGGTGTAGGCGCCGTAGTAGGCGATCGCGGCCTGGACCAGGCCGAGCGGAATCTCTAGGTAGCGGGCTGCGTCGGCTGCGTCGCCGCTGTTGTCGCGGACGACCGCGATGATCTCCCAGACGTCTTTGCCGGTCCCGATCAGCCGGGCTCGGCGCCCGGCTGGGCCGTCAGCGAAGCGGATCAACGGGTGCTCGTCCATCCGCAGTCCCTCTTCGACGTATCGCTGCGCGAGCGTGCGGGGCGGCAGGTGAACCCGCCGGGCGCGGGCGCCCAGGCGGCCGATCGTGGCGTCGTTCAGGCGGACGCTCAGCGGATGGCTCATGTAGTTCAGTGTACTTCGCTGTGCTACAGGTCTGCAACGCTGCCACGCTTGCCCCGCCAGCGCTCGGACGCTCCCCGGCCTGGCGCGAACGCAGAGGTACAGACTTGGAAAGCGTGTTGGGGGCAACCCCTCAGGAGTTCGAATCTCCTATCCTCCGCCAGATGGCTTCCCACTGGGTCCACCGGCCGGGTTCCGGCGCAGTGCGCCAGGTGTGTTGTGGTCGCAGCGGCACGACCGGCTCGAAACCCGAACCGAACAAAGCCTCCAGCTCGGCGGCGCTGAAAAAGTGAATGAGCAGGTGCCGTTTGGGCCCGGCCAGGTAGCGGACGGTCAGGCCCCCATCGGGGTGACGCTCCGTCACCTCGTGCCCGGGCCAGATATCGGTCCCCGTCGCGTTGACCCGCAGGCAGAACAGGCCGCCGCCGGCTACCCGCGCCTGGGCCGCCCGGATGTGCGCGTGGGCGCGGGCCCGGTCGCCGTGCTGGAACACCTGGATGCCGATGACCAGCGGGTACGTCGCGGCGGGGGGCAGGGCGCGGAGGTCGCCGCGGACTAGATCCGGCCGGCGGCCGGGAGCACGGACGGCGAGTTGGGCGATGGCGGTGGCGGAGATGTCCAAGCCGGTCAGGTTCAGGCCACCGGCCACTAGCGGCAGGTAGTTGCGGCCGTTGCCGCAGCCGACGTAGAGGCCGCGGCTCAGGCCGGACGCCCGGGCGGCGGCCAGGATGTCCTCGGTGAAAGCAACCGGCGGCTCCCCGCGGTAACGATCTGCGCCGTACTCGGCGTCCCAGGCAGCCGCGACACCGTCCGTCTCACCCATCTGCTCCTCCCTCGTGTGGCGCCGTCCAGCCCGGCCACCATGGGGCTGACGTGACCGGGGTGGTCCGGGGTAGCGATGTAGCGGACGGTGACGGTGGTCGCTCCTGGTGCGTGTGCTTACTACCTGTTTGTCCATTCTTTTCGCGTAGTGCGTCTTTGGCGACGTTTGACTGCGAGCGCGACGGATGTCCTGTCATGCTGCCTGCTTGGAACGGATGGTAGGGGCCCGGCGGGAGCCGCGGGGAGGTTCAGACGGCGGGCACGTTGCGGCGTTAGGAAGCTTCGTGAGTTCAGTACCCAGTGCCAGTAGTTCAGTGCCCAGTGCTAGTTCGGTGCCCAGTGCTAGTTCGGTACCCAGGCACCGCAGGAAGCGGAAGATCAGGCGGTCCGGGCAGCACACGACGCCCTCTCAAACGGGGAAGGTGGTGCAGAAGGCGGGGATGGCGGCTCCGGCCGTCGCGGTGGTGGGCGCGCTGGCAGCGGCTCCGCATATCGACAAGCCCGCTCAGGTCAGGCCGGCGGCAGCGGCCCAGCAGGTGATCCACGCCCGCCTTGACGCGGCAGTACTCCCGGCCCGCGTGGCCGGCCGCGCGTATACGGTCCGGGCCGGGGACACCCTGTCTGGGATCGCTCAGCGGTTCTACGGCCGGGCCGCCGACTGGCCCACGCTGTACCAGGCGAACCGTTCGAGGATCCGCCAGCCGGGGCTGATCTACGTCGGCCAGGTGCTGAGCATCCCAGGCGCACCCACCACGTCGCACACCACCACGACGTCGCACACCACCACGTCGCACACCACTGGCGGCACGCACACCACCGCATACCGGCCGCGGCACTCCAAGCCAGCCCACAGCGCCCCAGCCGGGGCCTGGCACGGGACGCTGAACTGCGGCGGCCTGGAAGCGCTGTGGCGTTCCGCGGGCGGCGCACCGCGGGCGGAGGTCACGGCTGCCTCCATCGCCATGGCCGAGTCCGGGGGGCGCCAGTACGCGACGGGAGCGGCCGGCGAGCGTGGCTACTGGCAGATCAACCCGGTCAACGGGGCCCTGTCGACTTACAGCGCCTACGGCAACGCACGGTCGGCGGTCATCATGTCCCGCAATGGCACGGACTGGTACCCATGGACCACCTGGGTCGACAGAGCCTACGCTGGACGCTGCTGACCTGGCCGTCTCTCACCGGGAAGGTATGCCGTCACCAGGTCGTCAGTGCTGCCATTTGTACCAACTAATGGTGATTTGCCGACTGCTGGTGAACCGGACGGCGGTAAGGTCCGTGACAATCCAGGAGCGGACCTTCCAACCATGCGGACCTTCCAACCATACGGAGCAGATTCATGACCACGAAGCGCGTTCTGATGATCATGGCTGCCGCATTTGCCGCACTTGTGACCGCCTGCGGCGGCTCATCTCCTAGCTCTAATAGCCCCAGTACGTCTCCGGCCACCTCACCGGCTGCGCCAACGAGCGCGCCGGCTTCGACCCCGCAGGCCGCGCCCAGCCCCAGCGCCAGCAGTAGCGGCAGCGGCATCCCCCAGAACGGTGGCGGGGATCACGACGCGGACAACAACGGCGGCCCGAGCGACGGCGACGGGAACGTCTGAGGCCCGGCCGGGACCAACAGGACAGCGGACCGGGACGAGGGCCGATGCGTATTCATCGAAGCCGGGCCGGGATCGCCGGGGGCATGATGGCCGCGGGACTGGCCACCGCCTGGGCTCTCACCGGCTGCGGCGCGAGCGCCAGTCCCACCAGTGCCAGCAACACCAATGCCAGCAACACCAGTGCCAGCAACACCAGCGGTGCCGGGCAGCCGTCCGCCCGGCACCGCGAACCCGCGGGGTTCACCTGGTTCCGCGCCACCCCGACCCCGGGCGGCTGGCACCACGTGTCACTGCCGGATGGCCAGGCTGTCCTGTCCTATCCAGAGTCCCTCCACGCGCTGACAACTGACCGGGGAACCGTCTCCGAGGGGCTCACCGCGAAGTCCGGCACCGTACTGGCTTACCTCAACGTGACCCCGAAGCAGGGCAACGAGACGCTGAGCGACTGGCCCGATTTCCGCGTCGGTCACCTGCTGGATGACGACGCGACCGCCGCCAAGATCACCGGCCGGGCCACGGGCCTGGAGTTTCGCGGGGGGAATGGGTCGTGCGTGCTCGACTCCTACATCACCAAGGTGCACGCCAACCACTACCGCGAGATCGCCTGTTTCGTTCAGGGCGCGCACGCCGCCAGCGTCATCGTGGCCGCCGCTCCGGCGGGCGACTGGGGAACCTACCAGGGCCTGCTTGAGGAAGCGGTCAGCGCGTACGCGGTGAGCTGACGTGGCAACCAGCCGCGCAGCCAGAGAGGGGAAAAGAAGATGAGCCGCAACGCTTCAGCCCAGCGGACTCCCTCCGTCCGGGCCAGGATGAGCCCGGGCGTACTCACCGGCTACCTGCTACGGGTACTCACGGCGGCAGCGCTGATCGTCGACGCTGTTGTTCACCTGAGAGACGCACGGTTCTATGACGGCAGCACGACCGCCCTGCTCAGTCAGGGACAGTTGTTCCGGATCCAGGCGGGAGTGGCCATCGTGGTGGCGGTCGCGGTCCTCGCCTGGCCCCGCCGGCTGGTCTGGCTGATCGCGTTCCTGGTAGCGGCGAGCGCGGTCGGGGCCGTTGTGCTCTATACCTACGTCAACGTCGGATCGCTGGCCGGCCTGCCGAACATGTACGAGCCGTCGTGGGGACCGCCCGGCAAGGCGCTCTCCGCCATCGCCGAAGGGACGGGCGCGCTGCTCGCGCTCGGCGGCCTCGCGTGGTCGATCCAACGCGGACGCCGGACCTGACGCCCGGCAGCGGCTGGCCGGCAGCACTCCCCGTCCTCATCTAGACTCGTGGCGTGATCTTCAAGCAGGTCGGCGAGGGCCGCCCGTATCCCGATCACGCCCGGAGCACCCGCGAGTGGGCCCAGGTCCCGCCGCGCCCGGTCCGGCTGGACCAGCTGATCACGACGAAGGCCGTGCTCGATCTCCATTTGCTGCTGGCCAAGGACTCCACGTTCTACGGTGATCTTTTCCCGCACGTCATCCGCTGGCGCGGCGAGCTGTATCTGGAGGACGGCTTGCACCGGGCGCTCGGCGCGGCGCTCCATCAGCGTTCCGTACTGCACGTCCGCGTCCTTGATCTCGATGAGGTGCCGCAGCCGTCAGCCCAGTCGGCCCAGGGTGCCGTGCCGCCGCGCTGAGCGCGATGGGGCCACGCGGCTCATGAAAGCTGGCGGTGGAGGTGGGATTTGAACCCACGGAGGGGTTGCCCCCTCACACGCTTTCGAGGCGTGCGCCCTCGGCCACTAGGCGACTCCACCGCGGCTGAGCCTACCTGACCCGCGCCGCGCCTTCATCAGCTGCCAGACGGGCCGCGCGCGCAGCGGTAGTACGGGTCACTCACGCTCGCGCCGACGCTCGGCGAAGAACTCACGGAGCACGGCTCCGCACTCATCGGCGAGGACGCCGCCGACCACCTCGATCCGGTGGCCGAGCCTTCGGTCGCGGAGCACGTCCCAGAGCGAACCGGCCGCTCCTGCCCCCGGATCCGCCGCGCCATATACCAGTCGCGGTATCCGGGCTGCGCTGATCGCCCCCGCGCACATGGTGCAGGGCTCGAGCGTGACGACGAGCGTGCAGCCCGGCAGCCGCCAGCCGCCGATCTCACGTCCAGCCGCGCGGATCGCCACGATCTCCGCATGCGCGGTCGGATCAGCGTCTGCCTCCCGCCTGTTGTGCGCGCGGGCCACAATCGTCCCCGCCGAATCCAGCACGACCGCCCCGACGGGCACGTCGGCGCGCGGGCCGCTGGCGCGGGCCGCCTCCGTGAGCGCGACTCGCATGGCGGCCTCGAATCCCGCGTGATAGCCGGGGGTCACGCCACCAGCCGGGGCCTCACGGGCCGAACACGACGTCGAGGGCCCGGTCCAGCGCGTGACCGAAGCCAAGCCTGGTGGCGATCTTGGCGATGGCCTCGTCGGGAAACTGGTCCAGATCACCAGCGAGGGCGCCGAGATCCATCTCGTCAATGCCCAGATCAGCGAAGATGGACATGTCCCCGGCAGGCAGCACCTGGTCGAGGTCTTCGTCACCAGGGACCGGTATGTCCAGGTAGTCCAGGACCTGCCGGGCCAGCGGCCAGTCCGCGGCGGCGGTCAGATCCGACAGGAACACCGAAACCTGACCGCCGATCACCCGGAGCGCGACGAAGAAATCGTCGCCGACAGTAACCAGGCCGATGGTTCCGCCGATGCTGGGCTGCTGACGGAGAGCGTGGATGAGCCCGCTCAGGTCCTCGGTCAGCGCCGTCGGCAGGACCTCGGTATCCCAGGTCTCGTCCTCTCGGTAAACGATCACGGCAACGTCGCCGTCGCTTACGTCCGTCATCGTCAGCTCACCAGGCCCCTTCCCAGCAAGGAATGGTGTCAGATCGGCGGCTTCCCCGCCCGGTATTCCCCGGCCTCGGCACCAGGCTGTGATGCCGGAAACGGCCTGGCTACCGACAGCGGCGTTACCAGCACTTATCGTAGCCGAAGGGCTCAAATCACCACGTCGGCGCCGGATAGGGATCTATTAGCGGACGCACCGGGCGCGGGATGGCCGCCGATGACCTTGAAGCAGGTACCGTAGTTGCCCCGGGGGTCTCCGGCATTGGTAAAGCAATTACTCTGGGCTAAACTGAGATAACTGACCGACGCTTTCGACCTGGGAGCTGAATCCATGAATTTGAAGAAGATCCTCGGTTGGGCAGTCGTGATCTTCATCGCCTACTATCTATTCACGAGTCCCACCGGGGCAGCGAGCGTCATGCGCAACTTGTTCCATCTCCTCAGTCAGGCGGGCAGTTCACTGGCTACCTTCCTGACTAATCTCTAAGTCAGATGAGGCTCATCTCGCCGGGTCACACCGGCCCCGCCATGATCAGCAAGTACCTTTTGCCGTACGAAGAGCGGGTCGTCACGGTACGTAAGCACCCGGCCATCCTGGCGGGAGCGATCGCCTTCACGGTGGTCGGCTTGCTCATCGCGTTGCTGCTGGCCACGACCGTCCTGGCGGGCAACACGACGGCCGAAGAGGTCCTTCTGGTCGCATGCCTGGTGCTCATCCTGCGGCTGGGCTTCTACACCTGGGAGTGGTGGGACTCGTACTTCGTGGTCACCTCTCAGCGGTTGCTTGAGGTGAAGGGCGTTGTCACCCGCCGGGTGCTCATGATGCCCTTGAAGAAGGTAACCGACATGAGCTTCGAGCGCTCGGCCCTCGGGCGGTTGCTTGGGTACGGCAAATTCATCCTCGAATCGGCGGGCCAGGATCAGGCTCTGACCAGCGTTGACCATGTCCCTTACCCAGAACAGCTGTACCTCGAGATATGCCGTCTGATATTCCCGAGCCAAGAGGACATCGGCGACGACTGAGGGTTCAGCCCGCCGTGGCCTCTGGGCGGCCCGTCATGCCGTGACGAGCACCACGCCGACCGCGGCCAGGCTCAGGCCCACCCGCTGAACCCACCGCATCCGCTCACCGAGCAGCACGCGGGCGAGCAGCACTGTCACCCCCGGGTAGAGCGCCGTGAGCACGACCGCCATGCCGAGCAGGCCCGTGCGCGTGGCCAGGATGTAGCAGGCGTTTGCCCCGGCGTCGAGCACCCCCGACGCGATCGCCGCGAGGAGCAGGCGGCGGCTCATGCCACGCCAGGCGGGGGGCGCCCCCATCCAGACCGCGATCCCGACCATGATGAGCGTCCCGCTGATCCGGGAGGCCGCGGCCGGCCAGAGGACGCCCGATGCGCCGGCGTCCCGCAGGAAGAGGAAGAACAGCCCGAACGCGATCCCGGAGGCCACGCCGCACCCGATGCCCCGGGCTGGGCTGGGATGACCGGCCGGCCGGCCGGCCGCGCCACCCTGCATGCTGACCAGGACAATCGCTACCAGGCAGGCCAGCGCGCCCAGGTAAACCTTGAGCCCAGGCCGCTCGCCGGAAGCCAGTGCGACGCTCACCGGCAGCACGGTGGACACCAGCGCGGACACCGGCGCCACGACGCTCATCGGCCCGGCGGCCAGGCCCGCGTAGAACACGATGAGGCCGGCGCCACCCGCAGCGCCTCCGGCTACCGCCCAGCCGAGCCCGGCTACGCTGGCCGGGCCCCCGAAAGCCAGCGCAGCAGCGAGAATGATGACGGCACCGGCCGGCGCGGACGCGGTCAGCACGGAGAGCGCCTGAGCACGCCGGGACGCTGCGCCGCCGAGGAAGTCGGCGCTGCCATAGAGAACCGCGGCCACCAGGCCGAAGACGACAACCACGAGCGCACTCCCATGAACACCGGTCGGAATAACATACCGTGTAGTTCACTCTACCGACCGATTCTCGCCGGAGGAAACGGATAAACGATGGCTGCGGTAGATATATCGGGCGCCCTGGCGCGGACCCTCCAGTTCCTGCGCGCCGAGCGGGGCTGGTCCCTTGACCAGCTCGCCGCGCGGTCCGGGGTGAGCAAGGGAGTGCTCGTCGCGCTGGAGCAGGGCCGGTCCAACCCGAATCTCGCCACTCTGGCCAGGATCAGCGACGCGTTCGGCGTGCCGGTCACCCGCCTGGTGGACGTGCCCGACCAGCCGAGTGTGCGCATCACCGGCCCGGCCGAGTCACGGGTGCTGTGGCATGGGCCTTCAGGCGGGACCGGCACCATCATCGCGGCCACTGACCCGCCATGGGCGGCCGAGCTGTGGCGGTTCACGTTGCTGCCCGGCGAGCAGTTCGGCGGGGACGCCCACGCCCCGGCGACCCGGGAGATGGCGTGGGTGGAGGAAGGCATCCTGACCCTGACCGTGGCCGGAGTGCGGCACCAGGTCTCGGCCGGGCAGTGCGCCAGGTTCCTGGGCGGCCTGCCGCACGCCTACGCGAACGAAGGCACCGAGCAAATGGTGCTGACGATGATCGTGGTTGTCCCGCCGGCTCCCGCCTGACAGCGCAGCGGCCGCCCAGGCGTGTCCCGCCCTAGACGCTCGGCGGGCCTGGCGCCCAGGGCTGCACTGGGGGCCGGAACTCCGGGGTCCGGGTCCCGCTCCGGCGGCTGAGCGTAGTCGCGCCTATGCCCAGGATGAGCGCGACCGCCGCGGTAACGCCGGCCTCGGTCAGCCGGGTATCCGCCTCCCTGGTGCAGAACTGCTCAAGCTGCCGCTGCTCAGCGGCCGGGGCGGCCGGGGCGCCCGGGATGCCCCCGGTGTTGACGATGCCCGGGTCGATCCTGACCTGTATGGCGTTGTCAGAGGTGGCCCCCGGGCCGCAGAACGACTCGAGAACGGTCGAACCCTCTGACGTCCGCCCCACACTCAGCGGCACGAAGAGCAGGGCCAGCGCCGCCGCCAGGCCACCGGCTATGACCGCGATCCCGAAGATGCGCATGATCTCCTGAGCGACCGGACGCACGATTGCCTCCCTTAGTGGATACGCATTGGAGACGACCACCAACCCGAGCATGTTCCCTGTGACCCATATTGACTCGGCGGCAACTCGTGACCGTTGGGCCATCGGGAGGAAAACTGTCTTCAGGGCAACCTCAAGCGCCCGCGCCAGTGGCGCGGGCACCCAGGTCAGGGGCGGAGGCTCGGGGATTTGAACCCCGGATGGGCTGTTGACCCAAACCGCATTAGCAGTGCGGCGCCATAGACCGGACTAGGCGAAGCCTCCCGACGACCAGACGGTCGGCCTCAGCGTACCGGTCCGCCGCGCAGTGCGCCAAAGCGGTTCAGCGGACCTCGGTGACCTCGTAGTCGCCCTTGGCGTAGGCATCACGAATCCGGGTCTTGGCGAACTTGCCCACGCTTGTCTTCGGCACCTCGTCGATGAACGACCACCGCTCGGGCAGCTGCCACCGTGGCACCCGGCCGGCCAGGAACTCGCGCAGCTGCTCCGCGGTCACCGCGGAGCCTTCCCGGCGGACCACCGTGGCCAGCGGCCGCTCCCCCCACTTGTCGTCGGGCACGCCGATGACTGCGGCCTCGGTCACGTCCGGGTGGGCCATCAGGGCGTTCTCGAGTTCCATGGAGGAGATCCACTCGCCGCCGGACTTGATGACGTCCTTCGCCCGGTCGGTGAGCCGCACGAAGCCGAGCCGGTCGATGGTGCCGACGTCGCCGGTACGCAGCCAGCCGTCGCGGAACTTGGCCGGGTCGTCGTCCTTGTAGTAGGACCCGGTCACCCAGGGACCGCGGCACTCGACCTCGCCGACCGCCTGGCCGTCGTGCGGCAGGATGTCACCGGCGTCGCCGACCAGCCGGGCCTCCACCGTGCAGAAAATCCTGCCCTGGGTATCCCGGTACTCCCACTCCTCCTCCGGCGACAACCCTGCGGGCGGGTGCGCCACACTGCCGAGCGGTGAGGTCTCGGTCATCCCCCAGGCATGCACGATCCGCACCCCGAGCTCCTTCTCGTAGGCCTCCATCAGCGCATGCGGGACCGCCGAGCCGCCGCATGGGACCAGGCGCAGCGACGACAGGTCACCGCCGTGTTCACGGACGTGCTGGAGCAGTGCGTTCCAGATCGTCGGCACCGCGCCGGCCAGCGTCGGCTGCTCGGCCTCGATCAGCCGCACCAGCGGCTCCGGCTGCAGGAACCGGTCCGGCATGATCAGGTCGGCGCCGCACAGCACGGCGGCATAGGCCAGCCCCCAGGCGTTCGCATGGAACATCGGCACCACGGGAAGCACCCGGTCACGCTCAGACAAGGCGAACGTGTTACCCAGGCACGCACCCATCGAGTGCAGGTACGTGGACCGGTGGCTGTAGACGACGCCCTTCGGGCGGCCGGTCGTGCCACTCGTGTAGCACATGGCCGCCGCGGACTTCTCGTCCAGCTCAGGCCACTCGAACGAGGCTGACTCCGCAGCCAGCAGATCCTCGTACGAATACACTCGCCGCCCCGGGGCGGCCAGGGACAGTAGCTGGGCGGGATCCGTTGCGTCGGATGGTCCTGTCACCAGAATGTGACGGATCGTCTCCATATCGGGCAGCACCCGCGCCAGCAGGGGCACGAGGGTGGCGTCCACGATAAGCGCGTGATCCTCGGCATGGTTGGCGATGTAGCTGAGCTGCCCAGGATCGAGCCGCAGGTTCAAGGTGTGCAGCACCGCCCCCATGGATGGCACGGCCAGGTAGGCCTCCAGGTGCTCGGCGTTGTTCCAGAGCAGCGTGGCGACCCGCTGGTCGCCGTCCACCCCGAGCCTGCGCAGCGCGTTCGCCAGCCGGGCCGCCCGCTCGCCGGTCGCGGCGTAGGTCTGCCGCCGGGTGCCTTCCGCCGTACAGGTGACGACTTCCTTGTCACCAAAGACCGACGTGCCATAACGCATGAGCGCTGTCACTGTCAGAGGCACGTCCATCATCGTGCTTCGCACGGCCCACCTCCTCGTGGTTGCGCCCAGTGGTTTGTCGCAGCAGCGGCTACACCAGGCACGTTATTCACCTTCCGGAGGGATCGTGTCATGACCTGGGGCGAATCGTCATCCTCCGAGCAGCTCAGCATCAATCCGGAGCTTGGCCACGGCGCGGGACACCGTGCTTTTCACGGTGCCCTGGCTCACGCCGAGCACATCGGCGATCTCCGCCTCGCTCATGTCCTCGTAGTAACGGAGCACGACCGCAGCACGCATCCGCTGGGGCAGTCGCTCGATCGCGCGGCGCAGCGCGTCCTGCAGTTCACTGTCGCCCGGGTGGTCGGACACGGCCCGTTCAGGGATGTCGTCGGTCGGGTACTCCTCCACCCGGCGCCGACGCCACCAGGAGATGTGCGTGTTCACCATCGCCCGGCGCACGTAGCCGTCCACCGCACCCCGGTCCTCGATGCGATCCCAGGCCTGGTACGTCTTGGCCAGGGCGGCCTGCACGAGGTCCTCGGCATCCGCGCGGTTGTGGGTCAGCAGGTAGGCCATCCGGAGCAGGGAGGCGCTGCGGGCGGTCACGTACTCGCGGAAGGCCGGTTCTCCCGTACCCGGGGCATGGCGGCGCTCCAGGCTGGCGTCCACGTTCACCCCCGGGCTGGCGTCCACGCGCACCTCCAGGCTGGCGTCCACGCGCACCTCCAGGCTGGCGTCCACGCGCACCTCCAGGCTGGCTACCGACCCCCGCTCCCCGGCCACCGCGGGAGCCCGCCGACACTCACAGCCCAACCGTACCCAGCCAAGACGTGGCCCACAGCACCTGAACCGAGAGTCGGCGAGGCGTCTGAACTGGATTTATAACAGTTGTACCGGCATGTCCGGCTGGCCGTGCCGGTACAACGTGACCGAACCGCTTGACGTGGGCCGGTCTCCGCACGCATCGTCATGACCGGGGTTTCTGTCGCTCGGGGAGGGGACGATGCTTGACCAAGGTGGTCACGTAACGTGCTGCGATGACAGCGCAGGGTCGGGCACCGCGGAGCTGATCGCGCGTCGCCGGTTACTCAAGGCCGCCGTCTTCGCGCCTCGGGAGGTGCCGGGCCAGATCTCCGCCGCCGACGGGGCCGGGGCACCTCCAGGATCCGCCACTCAGCCGAGAGTGCTCACCGGAACGGTGGTGGATGCCAGCCCGCACGTCCTCACTCTCCGCCGGGCGGACAGTGAGGAACGGCTGGCCCTGATGCCGGGCACGAAGGCGTGGAAGGGCGGTCCTGTGGACCCGACCGCGCTCGGCGCCGGAGACCGGGTGGTGGCGCGTCTCCACCCATCACGGCGCGGGGTGGCCAGCCGGCTGTGGGTCAACATCGGCCGCGTCACTGGCGTCATTCTCGAACGGGACCGCGAGGGCATCGTTGTCGACGCGGGAAAGAACCGGGGACGCCCGGTCATCGTCATCCCACGCCGCGCCGAGGGCCGCATCCAGGTCCGCTTCCCGCGGCTGGAGCCCGGATACATCATCGATGTCATCGGGCTCCGCCGTGGCGCGGTCATGGAGGGACTCATCCCGGCGACCTCCCAGCCTGCCTACCGCGCTGACCAGGTACCGCGCCGCTCACCCACAGGCCGCTCACCCACAGGCCGCTCACCGATCGGGGGGCGGGCGTTGGGCCGCTCACCGATGAGGGGGCGGGCGCTGGGCCGCTCACCGATGGGGGGGCGGGCGCTGGGCCGCTTCGGTGGCTCGGCCACATGGCACGAGCCGGTAGGCCAGCCGGATGACGCCGAGGGAATCGCTTATCCCATGCTCGACCCGGACGTGGGGTGTGCCGAGGAGCCATCCCCGGGACCCGGCTGCGTCCGCATGCCCTATCTCTCCATCGGCAGCCTGGTCGAGGTCCGCAATGAGTGCACGGGTGACTCCCGCGTCTTGCCGGTGACCGGCGGCGGAGCGGCAACCCGGCTTCTCTGCGACCGCTGTGTCACCTGCGGTACGTCGCCCCGGGGCCGGGTGGCCGACCTGGCCCTCGCGAGCTTCGTCGCCCTCGGCGGTGAACTCGAACGCGGGTGCTTCAATGCGACGATCGCGATGGACCAATGACGATGCCGCCATGATGGGACTGGTCAATGACCTCAGAGAGGTCCAGGTTCCGGTCCTCGCGGTAATGCTCCTCGGCGGGTGCGCCGCCAAGCTCAGCCGGGTGCTGCGGACCGGCTCGCTGGACGCCGGCCTCGGTCCCACGGAGCTGTTCCCGTTGCCGGCCCGGCGGCCGGCCGCCATGCTCGTTTGCGCGTGCGAGCTTGCCATCGGCGTCGTATTGCTGGTCACGGCGCCGCCTGCGGCGCGTCACGGGACCGGTGCCATGGACGGCGCCGCCGCGGACGGCGTGCGAATCGCCGCCACCGCTTTCTTCCTGGTGGCGATGAGCGCGCTGATCGAACTGCGTGGCCACCGGCCGGATGTCGGCTGCGGGTGCTTCGGCGATCTCAGCACGCACCCGGTGAGCGCCCGCTCGATCGTCCGCTCGGGGGTGCTGGCCGTGGCGGCGCTGGCCTCGATCGGCGGACCTGGCCTGCAGCTGGCGCGGCCGGGCGCCGGCGCCGCCCTGCCGCTGGTCATCTTCTGCGCCGAGTTCCTGGTCATAGCGCTGCTCTCCCCGGAGGCTGGCGAGGTGCTGGTCCGGCTCGGCTATTCGGAGCCCTGCGAGCTGCGCAGCATTCCGGCCAGGCGGACGCTCGCCACGCTTCGCCGCAGCCCGCACTGGCCGCGGCACGCCGGCGTGATCACCAGCGAGAACCCGTCTGACATATGGCGGGAATTGTGCTGGAGGTATGTGGTGTACCCGGGTCAGGTGGACGGTGCCGACGCAGACGTCGTGTTCGCGGTGCAGATGAAGCAGCGCCGACCGGTCATTCGGTCCGCCGTCGTCCCCAGGGAAACGGCGGCGACGCTTCCGGGAAAGGCAGCGTCCACTGGACTGCCGCCAGGCGTTGTGCCGCTGAGCCCTATGCCAATATCTAAAGCCATCTAGCAGGCGTGGTAGATATGCCCATACTCTCGCAGAGGAATACCGGAGCCATCACGGCCGGAGCCCATCACGGCCGGAGCCCATCACGGCCGGAGCCCATCACGGCCGGAGTTTCTGCGGCAGGCCGGACTCCATGAGGGCCGGACTCCATGGTGGACCCGAGCCCATGGCATGCCGAACCCTATGACGGACACCAAGCCCATGGCAGGCCGGACTCCATGATCACGGAACATTTCTGGGTCTATGCGTCCGGGATATTCCGTGATCAAGGGAGGCCGGAACGGGGAGGTGGCTGGAAGCACGCGATCCGCCCGTCCATCGTGATCACGGAACATTTTTGGGTCTATGCGTCCGGGATATTCCGTGATCATGACGAGGGGCTCTGCGCGCATGGAGAGGGTTCCGTGCGCGCTGGTTCCGGGGCGGTCAGGCTGGCTGGGCTCGCAGGAACCGGCCGAAATGCGGGACTGTGAAGGCGATCAGGCCCCGCTCGGAACTGTAGATCAGCCCCTTTTTGATCAGCCCGTCCCGGGCCGGTGACACGCTCGACGGCTTGCGGCCCAATTCCTCGGCCACCTGCGATGTCTGGACCGGGTCGTCCCCGAGCATCGCCATCGCCCGCATGTACTCCCGCTCCGCCGGGGTGGCGCGCTCATACCTGCTGCCGAAGAATCCGATCGCCAATTCACCTTCCGCCTGCGGGCTCGCCACGCCAACATCCGCCGCGGTGACCGGGCTGGCCGCGGCGACATCCCAGGTCACCTTGCCGTAGGCCTGAACGAAATACGGGTACCCGTCGGCGGCCGCGTACAGCGCGTCAAGCGCTTCCAGCTCGAAATCAGCCCCCTCACGCTGCGCGGGAGCGAGCAGGGCGAGATCGGCCGCGGCGCGGTCCAGACGGTCGATCGGGACGTACCGGAACAGCCGCTCGGAGTAGCTCTTGCTCGCCGACAGGACCGACGGGAGGTGGGGCAGGCCGGCACCCACCACGATCAGCGGGCCGCCGGACTGTGACAGCTCGTGGGTGGCGGCACAGAGCGCCGACACGTCAGCCGACGGGATGTCCTGCATCTCGTCGATGAACAGCGCGATCCCCACGCCGAGATCGGTGGCGACCGACGCGGCGTCGGCGAAGAGCTCCGTCAGGTCGATCTCGAGATCCCCCGAATCGGCGCGGCCGCGCAGCGCGGGCACATCGATTCCCAGGTGAGGTGCGAACGTTCCCTTGGGCGCTTTGGGATCACGGGCGGCGAATGCCTTCAGCACACCCAGGAACTGCTCGATCCGTTCCGGTCCGCGATGCCGCGGCGCCAGTTCGCGCACCGCCATGTGCAGCGCACCGGCGACCGGCCGCCTGATGGACTGCTCTGGGCGGGCCTCGATTTTGCCCGTGCCCCACAGCCGCTGCAGCGCCTTCGACCGGAACGAGTTCAACAGCACGGTCTTGCCGACACCACGCAGCCCGGTGAGCACCATGCTGCGCTCCGGCCGGCCACGCGCGATCCGCTCAAGCACCACGTCGAACTGGCCAAGTTCCCGGTCCCGCCCGGCGAGTTCGGGCGGCCGCTGACCGGCACCTGGCGCATAAGGATTTCGTACCGGGTCCACGGCATAGGAGCCTATGGCGGTCTCTAGCGTGTTCTTTAGATTTGCATATAAAGCCCTGCCGGCGTGTCGCGCCCCCTCACACGCGGCACGCCGGCAGGTATTCGCTCGCCAGACCAGCTGGCCCCGTCCAGCTGGCCCCAATCCAGCTAGCCCAAGTCCAGCTAGCTCAGTGCAGCAAGGCGAACGTGTTGGTGGCGTCGTCCACGTAGTAGACGCCGGCCCCGTACGGTGCCACGGCCAAGCCGAACAGAGCCCCTGCGCCCGGCGGCGAGCCCGAGCTGTCCAGCGTGTGCGTGGCGACCTGCTTTCCGCCCGGCGTTGTCTCGACGAGGTTCCCGTCCGCGGCATTCACGGTCAGCACATCGCCATTGGGTGCGACGGTAAGACCCAGCGGGGTGTTGAGCGCCCCGCCGGAGGTGACCGTTTGGCCAGTTCCCGCGCTGCTCAGACGGAACGTCGCGAACCGGATCGCGGCGATCCTGTTGGCCACGCTGTCCGCTACGAACAGCGTGCCGTGGGAGTCCAGGCCAACACCGGTCGGCCCGACCACCAGCGCAGCCGGGTCGGTCTTCTCGGGGAAGCCAGAACCGATCGTGGTCGCGGCGACGAGCTTCGGCGGGTGATTACCGCCCAGCACGAGAACGAGACGCAGCACCGTGCCATGGTTTGTGACGTTGCCATTCGCTGCCTTGGTTCCGTTGAGGACGTTGGTAACGAATAGCTCGGCTATATTCCCCTCGCTGACCGCCATCATGTCCCACGGCCCGTTGATGCCGTGCCCGGCGATGGTCTCCCGCACGTGGCCATGACTGTCCAGGACAATCAGGCAGCCGGCGGACGCCGTCGCGGAGGTGCCGTCGGTGGTGGGCAGGCTGCCCACGACTACCCATCCGCCGGGCAGCACTGAGAGCGCCGTGGTGAGACCCACCCCACCGGGACAGGCACCCGGCAGCGTGGCCGCGTTGATGCCGGCGAACTGGGTCACTGTGCCGCCCGGCGAGACCTCAACGATCGTCGTCCCGGTGCCCTGCAGGTTCGCGCTGTTGTTGAAGTTGCTGACCAGCACGTTGCCGCGGTGCAGGTTACCCGTGCTCTGGCCGATCACCGCCACGCCGTAGGGGTTGACGTCCCCGTTTCCGGGCACAGTCGAGGCGATCGTCGTGGTCGTGTGAAAGTGGCTGATGAATGGCGCAGCCGACATCGACTGCGCCCCCGCGGCTGGTGCCATCACCAACGCCGCTGCCGCTACAGCACCTGCTGTCCCGGCGAATGTCAGGGCGATCCGGTGGATCACCGACATGTCCCGCTCCCCTCTCGAAGGTCCCTCGTGCGGCACGACGGAAGAGGCACCGATAAGTCATCGCCGTCTGTCGCGCGCACGCTCCACCCTTGTCACGAGCCGCATACGCGCGGGGTTCAGATTGGAACGGCGTATGTCACAAATGGCGCGGTTTCGGCGCTTTGAGCGGGCTCGAAACTCGGCCGGCGACGAAGGTGCGGGGTTTGTCGCCTAATGCGGACTAGCGGCGGCCTTCAGCGCCATGGCCAGGCTGGTTCAGCCGGGCCAGGTAGGCGTTGTAGGCGGCGAGATGCTCGTCATCGTCTATGCCGCTGGTGTTGCTGGTCCCGCCGCGGCCGGCGTGCGTGGCGACCAGTTCGTCGAAGTTGGACTTCCGCACGGCCTCGAGCCAGCCCTGAGCGCGCGTGTCGGCCAGCTCGTTGCGGCTCCACATGAGGAACACGACCATCATGAACGCGAACATGAGCGCGTCCCCGCCGATCCACATCACCGCGCCGCCCCAGTGGACGTCCTCCACGGGACTGGGCGACCCGGCCGGGCGCATATTCGCGGACATGCCCGGCATCCCGGTGGTGGCGTAGCCGAGTACCAGCCCGGTGAATGTGTCCACGGGCATGGCCAGGAGCAGGATCAGAAGCCGGACGGGATATGAGACCCGCCAGCGGATTGGCTCACGCCCGATGATGGGCAGGAAGAACAGGTACCCAACGACGAGATACAGCGCATGCTCTGCGTCATGCAACGCCGGGTTGGTCATGACCAGGCCCATCAGGCCGGTCAGGTGCGTTCCGGCGATGGCGGCCGCGTAGGCGGCGAGCCCGAACGGCGGCCAGGTCAGGAAGCTGACCACCCGGGAGCGCATGACCCGCTTGGCCCAGGTGTGCAGCGGGTTCCTGCTCGCGTGCAGCAGCAGGGTGAAGGGCTGGCCCACCACCAGCATCGGCGGGGCAATCATGACCAGCATGAGGTGCTGGATCATGTGATCCCAGAACAGCACGTCGTCGTAGGCGCCGATGCCGCTCTCGGTGGCCAGCACCACGACCGCCAGCCCGCTGAGGAATACGGCGGTCCGCCACCACGGCCACGGCCGGGCGGGATGACGGCGCGCCACCCGCCACGCGCCCCACAGGTACAGGGCACCGGCGACAGCGGCGATGGCCGTGACAACAGGCGCGAATTCCCAGTGGTCCAGGACCGCCTGCCAGCCGAACGGGGGCAGCATGAGAGCTCCTTCAGTTCCTCCGGCGAGCCTACTCACCTGCGCCGTGCTGGCCGCGCACGGCCTCAGCTGGTTACCCACGGCCTGGGCGCGACGCTATCGTGGTCGCCTGGAGGGTTCGCCTAGTGGCCGATGGCGGCGGTCTTGAAAACCGCTATGGGGCGTGAGTCTCATCGTGGGTTCGAATCCCACACCCTCCGCTGTGTGATGTCTCGGGACATCGGAATGACTCCGAACCTGCATTAGGGTTCGGGGTCATCGGTTTTCCGGGGCCGGGATGCTGGTTTGCGGGTGGGTCCTTTGGGTGCTCCGGTGGGCTGGTAGTTCCGGGCAGGGTCGAGGGTGAGCTCGCGGAGGAGTTCGCCGGTGGCGGCGTTGATGATGCGGATGTGCAGGTCCTGGACCAGGAGCAGGATGTGGGTTCCGGCGTAGGTTCTCCCGATGCCGATGTGGTGGAGCCGCCCGCTGGTGCGCAGGCTGACGGTGCCGGTGGAGCCGACGCGGTCGCGGCGGACGCGGTCATGGGAATCGCTGCTGCGGTCGCCGGGAGCGGCCTTGGGGCGGGCGGCGTAGGCGGTGGCGGGGGTGGCCAGGTGCGGCAGGGACTTGTGCGGGCGCCGGTGGTTGTAGTGATCGGTGAAGGTATCGAGGAGTTGCTGGAGCTGGGCGAGGGTGGCGGGCTGGGGGGCCTGGGCGCGGAGCCATTTCTTGAGGGTCTGCTGAAACCGCTCGACTTTGCCCTGGGTCTGGGGGTGGTTCGGCTTCCCGTTCTTCTGGGTGATGCCCAGGCGGCGGAGCTCGGTTTCCAGGCCGTTGCGGCCGCCCCGGCCGCCGGAGAACCGGGTGGTGAACACCATCCCGTTGTCGGTCAGCGTCGACGCCGGGGCGCCATGGGCGGTGGCCGCGGCGCGGAACGCGGCTACCACGGCCGGGCCGGTGACCCGGTGCTGAGCGGTGAGGGACAGCGCATAGCGGGAGTGGTCGTCGAGCCAGGTCAAGATCTCGGTGCCGGTCCCGCCGGCCAGCGGGTAGTGGGTGAAGTCGGATTGCCAGCACTCGTTCGGCAGATCTGCCTCGAACCGCAGATACGACGACCGGGGCCGCTTGCGCGGCTCGGGGGTGACCAGCCCGGCGCGGGCCAGGTACCGGCTGATCGTCGCGGCCGAGACGGTGACCTGATGGTGGTGGCGCAGGTGCCAGGCGATCGTGTGCGGGCCCGCGTCCAGGCCCTGCCCAGCGAGGTCCTTGCGCAGCCTGATGATCAGGTCCGCGGTGGCATCAGGAATCGCCCGCGGCGACGATTTCGGCCGCCGGGACCGCGGCTCGAACGCCGCCTCGCCCTCGGCCCGGTAGCGGGCCACGAGCCGGGAGACCCATCCCTGGGACACCCCGTAGGCCCGGGCCACCTCCCCCTGACTGCGGCCCTCGGTGATGACAGCGGTGATGACCAGGCGAGGCTTCGACATCCGCCGACCGTCCCGGCCGGGGTATTCCTATGTCTTGAGACACGCCCATTCGCATGTCCTGAGGCTGGACACCACACCCTCCGCCACACCCTCCGCTGACCTGCGGAACTGCCGGAAGAGGCGCCCGTCCGGGACGATACCGAACTCGTTCATGTGCCAGCGGAGGATCTGAACCAGCTCAGGCGGGATCACCACAGGGGCGCCTGAGGTCCCTGGCCGCGCGCTTGCTACGGGCGTGGCGCACATGCTACGATCGTAGCATGAATACCATTCCTGCACGTGATCTTCGCAATCACACTGCTGAAGTCCTGCGGCGTGTGGAAGCGGGTGAGGAGATCGAAGTTCTCAAAGACAACCGCTCCGTCGCGAGGATCATCCCGATTTCACGGCGACGCCAGTGGCTGCCCGCATCAGAGATCGGCCATGAACTCGCCCGTCTGGGACCCGATACCACTGGTCTGGCTAAGGAACTGCGGGTGACCCTGGCCGAAACGACTGACGATCTGCCGTGGTGAGTTCCCAGCGTGCACTGGCCGACACTTCCGTGCTCATCGGCCTGGAGGCGGCGCGATTCGACGTCGGCCGGTTCGCCGATTTTGAATGGGGTATTTCGGTGATCACGCTCGGTGAGTTGCGGCTTGGCGTGCTGCGAGCCAGGGACCCGGATGCTGCGTCTCGTAGGTTGTCTACCTACCAACTCGCTCAGCGGTTCGAAGCGCTCGCGGTGGACGAGGCGGTCTCCGAAGCCTGGGCACTGCTGGTCTCGCGGCTCCGCGCAGCAGGCCGGAAGGTGCCGATCAACGATAGCTGGATCGCGGCCACTGCGATCGCCCATCGTGTTCCGATCGTGACGCAGGATGCTGACTACGACGCCATGCCCGACGTTCAGGTAATCAAAATCTGATGGGCAGGCCGGGCTTCGCTTACCTCTTCGGTTTGTCGACCTACGGTGCCGGAGAAGAGGGCCCGGCGGATGATGCGGACGCCGGGCACGAGGCGCGGTCCCCGGTCCGCTCGTGATCTGCTACCGACACCCCGATGGAGCTTGAACGGGTTTGACCACGGCGAGGCCCCCAGGCCCCGGCGGCCTGTCACGGAAGACACGCCCGTGCGTCACTTGACGGTGTCGAACGCCGTGCCAGGCTGTAATCAGGTGGTTAGGCAGGACGGCGGCCAGATTCCTCTGACGGGGAGCAGAGCCAGCCACCCGGAGGTGGCCCGTGGCGGCTAGTGAGAGAGCAGCGCAAGACCGGGTCTTCGGCGTCTGGGGACCGGCTGCATATGCCTGGAGCGGCGAGGAGCGGCAGCGCGCTGCCGGCTTCCCCATCGACCCGTCCGGGCGCCAGCGCGTCCTGGGCTTTCCCGCCGGCCTTCCCGCCCATTCGTTCGGGACCCGCAAACGCGATTGGCCCCCTGTACTAGCCCACCCCGTCCGCAGTTACCGGCGACGGCGCCTCCGGCTCTCCGGACCGGAGCAGAACGAGCTCAAACCTGAGGCGTGACTGGCCACCTGCGGGTCAGGGACGGCGCTGTTTCGCCCGCCTCATGTGCGGCTCACGACAAGCGGCGTGGCAGCCTCCGGCGAGGGCGATTTGCGAGACCCTTACCTGCATGGCAACCATCCCTCGGAGCGCCTCGCTGGTGAACATCGATGACGGAGCCTGCGCACCCCCCAGCGTCATCGAGGGTGGCGCGGACACGCCGCCAGCCAGCGGGGTGTCGCCTCGGAACAAGCTCAACGACCTCACCGCTCGCGAGTGGATGAGCGAGAGCGTCAGCGTCTGGACGCAACGCGGGCTGGGCGCATCTCACGCGGAAGCCCAGATCGAGCGGCAGCACCCAGCGCCGTTCTCGTTCAGCGATGTAGCCCGCCTGATCCGGCTCTTCACGAAACCTGGGATGACCGTCCTGGATCCGTTCGTGGGCGTCGGCTCGACCCTCAAAGCCTGCGCGCTCGAAGGACGCTGCGGTATCGGCTTCGAGCTGAACCCCACCTTCGCGGCCCTGGCCGAGCAGCGGCTGCTCACCGAAGTCCCAGCCAGCCTGCTCGAAATCTCGCGCCAGCGGGTCATGCAGGGCGACGCGAGGCAGTTCGTGACGTCCCTGGACGCCGGGAGCATAGATTTCCTGGTAACAAGCCCGCCCTATTGGGGCATTCTTAACAAGAAGCCAGACCACAAGGTCCGGCAGGAGAGAATTGACCGCGGGCTGACCACTCACTACGGCACCGATGATCGTGACTTCGCTAACCTGGGAAAATATTCAGAATTCGTCGAGTCGCTCGCTGACTTCTTCGGCGAGTGCCGACCTGCTCTGAAGCACGGCAGCTACTGCGCCATAATCGTCGGCGATTTCCGCCACGGCGGCCGGTACCACATGCTGCACGCAGATCTCGCCAATGCTCTGGAACAACGAGGCTACGCCCTCAAGGCTGTCAACGTTCTGTACCAGCGGCATAAGCGCGTATTCCCGTACGGCTATCCCGCCGCCTATGTGTCTAACGTGCACCATCAGAACATCGTCATCATGCGCAATGAAGGCCACTAGATGGACCTGGACCATATCCACCTGGGTGACTGCATGGATGCGCTGCGGGGACTACCCGACGGATGCGCGCAGCTCATCATCGCTGACCCGCCCTACAACATTGGCCCCCGATTTGGCATAGCTCAGGAGTGGCGTCACTCCAGCGAGTGGCGGCCGTGGTGCGAGAAGTGGCTGAAGGAATGCGCGCGCACACTGGACGAACGTGGCCAGATATTTGTGTACGGAATCCATCACTACATCGGCTTCATGCAGACGATGATGTACGAACTGGGCCTGCACTACCGCCGGATGATCATCTGGCACTACGAGAACGGCTGGGGCCGGGCGCGCCGGACTCTCGCTACTCACTACGAGCCGATCCTGTGGTTCTCGAAGGGATCCGACTACACCTTTCATCAGATCCGCGAGCCGTATAAGAGCACTGAGAGACTAAGGCATCCGATAATTAAGAACGGGCGCGTCTGGGCGCCTAATCCCGACGGGCGCATGGCTGGTGACGTATGGCGGTTCCCGACCCTCGCGGGCCGCAGGTTCGCAGCCGAACGAGTCGGCCATCCCACTCAGAAGCCACTCGCGCTGACCGACCGCATCGTGCAGCATTTCAGCAACGAGGGGGATCTTATAGTCATACCCTTCGCTGGCAGCGGAACTGAATGTGTGAGCGCGGCCCGGAACAAGCGTCACTTCTGGGCCGCGGAAATCAAGGCCGACTACGTCAGGATAGCGGCCGCGCGGCTGGCGGCACTCGCCGAAGATCCAGCAGATCCGGGATCAGCCCGCTGAGGTCCGGTCCGCGTCGGCGAGCTGGGCGATGATTTTCGTCAGTGCGCTCTGCAGGTGACGTCGCTCGGCCTGGGTGAGTGTCGCGGTGGCCCGTTGCTCCAGGTTCGCCCGGGCGTTGTGGATGGCGCCCTGGACTGAGCGGGCCCGGTCGGTGAGATAGAGCCGGACCAGGCGGCCATCGGATGGGTCGGGCCGCTTGGTGAGCAGGCCCGATGCCTGCATCCTGCTCGCCGACTTGACGACGGTCGGGGTGCTGACCTGCAGCCGCTCGGCCAGTTCCCCTGGGGTCAGGCCGTCGGTCTCCCAGAGCACCTCCAGGACGAGGTTCTGGCCGACCCGCACCCCGTGGCGGCTCATCGCCTCATCGGCCGCACCCCGCCAGAGCTTGGAGGCACGGGTGAACAGCGCGGTCAGCTCGTTCATAGCCCGAGCCTAGATGTCGCTTGCCGCCTAACGATAGACGCCCATGATCGCTTCCTCCGGATGCCCGATATGGGAGAAATGGCGGGCGACACCATCATTCGATATCGCCGCGGCATTCGGACCCGGATAGTGAGCTGACCCCCGGAATCGGTGATAGGCGCGACTGACCCGGTCATGCGAACCTCCAGTTGCATACCGACTGGGGGGAGGATGGTTGAGCACGCACGTCAGCCAGGCCATCCGGCACGCAGGCAAGGACAACCATGAGCCCTCTGCTGACCGACGTGAGTATCGTGAGCGCCGCGGCGGCGGGCGTCATCGTCACGTACGTGCTGCTGGCCCGCCTGATCTGGCGCCGGGGCAAAGGGCTGGAGGAGCCTTAGCGGAGCACTACGACATCCCCACGGTCGAGCTGCGCTGCCGTGGCATCCGCTGGTGCATCGCTCTCGGGCTGCTGCTCTCCGCTGGAGGGCTGGCCCGGCACGTCCTGTTCTTCTGGTCGCTGGCCCACTACCGCGCCCTGATGACCGCGTGGACCGGCGCGTTCATGTTCTCCGCCGCCCAGTGGCTGCTCTCATGGCGGGATCGCCCGTGGACCGTTACCCCCGCTCAGCAGCATCGGCTGGACCGGCTGCGGGTCACCGCGAACATCCCCTTGTACAACGAGGCCCCCGAGCTCGTGGACCGGTGCCTCTACGCACTGATGAACCAGACCCGGCCGCCGGACCGGATCGACGTCGTGGATGACGGCTCGTCCATCGGCTACAGCCATCTGCAGCGGCACTGGGCAGGCATCTGGCCGGGCGGCACGGAGGTCCGCTGGATCCGGCAGCGGAACGCGGGCAAGAAGCACGCCCAGGCGGCTACTTTCACATCCGACCCGGATGCCGACCTCTTCATCACGATCGACTCGGACACCGCGCTCGCCGCCAACGCCATCGAGGAAGGGCTCAAGCCGTTCGCCCACCGGACCGTGATGTCGGTCGCCGGGGTCGAGCTGGCGTTCAACTCAGCCGCCAACTGGCTCACCCGCACTGTGTCCGCCCGGTCGCTCTTCTTCCAGATCGTCGCGTGCGGAGCGCAGTCGGTATGCGGGGACATGCTGGTCAACCGGGGTGCGTACGCCCTGTACCGGGGTGACTTGATCCGCGCTATCGTGCCCGGCTACGTCAACGAGACGTTCTTCGGCCACCCGATCAAGCTCGGCGACGACGCCGCGCTGACCCTGTTCGCCCGGGGCCGGGGCCGGGCCGTGCAGCAGTCCACCGCGTTCGCGCTGACCATGTACCCGGAGACCCTCTCCCACCACTTCCGGCAGTGGATCCGGTGGATGCGCGGCTCGACCGTCCGCAACTTCTGGCGGATCCGCTACCTGCCGGTCACCTCCTACGGCTGGTGGTTCACCGTCCTCGGGGACTATCTGTTCCTCACGACCACGATCATGCCGGTGATGGTCGCCCTGACGTGGCCACGGTCGGCCTACTTCGCCGAGGGGGCCCTCACGGCGATGCTCGTGTGGGCATACCTGACGGGACTGCGGATCCTGGCCATCCACCGGAGCGACGAGAACTGGGCAGACCGGCTCGGCACGCTGCTGTGCTACGCCCCGGCGATGTTGTGGGCCACGTTCGTGCTCCGGCCCCTGCGCTTCTACGGCATCGCCACGTTCCTCCGGCAGGGCTGGAAGACCCGCACGGAAGGCGCCGAGGTGGCGCTCGCCGCGGCTGGGGAGCGGGCCGCCACATGAAACGGCTCCTCATGCCGGGCGGATCTCACGGCCGGGGCCGTCGCCCGCGCGGTCGCCACCGAGTCCTGAAGTACGCCGGGAACATCATCGCCATGATGGTGCCCCTCATCCTGCTGGGCATCTTCATGCTGCCCCCCATCGGCCTGGTCTTCGCGCCACCCGAGCAGGTGGGACTGCGCGTGTGCATCCCGGGCCCGGTCGTGCTCTCCGGCCGCTACCTCGGCATCGCCCCGGGCACGCCATGGCGGCAGTCGGCCATCCAGTTCGCCACCGCGACCAGCGCCGCTCCGGGAATGGTGGAGGACTACACGCTGTTCGGCGCTCCTTTCGACCAGAAACGGGCCTGCCAGGTCACCCAGCTGGGTGCGGTACCGCTGATCCAGATCCTGCCCCGGGATGTCTCCCTGGCTGCCATCGCCGGCGGCCGCTACGACGGCTACTTGAACGCCTACGCCGGCGCGGTCCGCGCATTCAAGGATCCAGTGGTCCTGAGCTTCGCCCACGAGATGAACGCCCGCTGGTGGTCGTGGGGCTACCAGCACACGAGCCCGGCCGTGTTCATCGCCGCATGGCGGCACGTCTGGAACATCTTCGCCCGGGCCGATGCCGACAACGTGACCTGGCTGTGGAACGTCAACCGCAACGCCAACCCGGGCCAGGACACCATCTCACCGGCGCAGGAGTGGTGGCCCGGCGCCAGGTACGTGAACTGGATCGGCATCGATGCCTACTTCAACACCCCGGCCGACACGTTCACGTCGGTGTTCGGCGCCACCCTGGCGAGCATCCACCAGATCACCAGCGATCCGGTGCTGATCACTGAGACAGCCATCGCACCGAGCCCACAGCAGGGCACTCAGATCCGCAGCCTGTTCGCCGGGGCGAGCGCCGCGCCAGGGGTGCTCGGGTTCGTGTGGTTCGACCTCGACCGCCGCGAGGCCTGGCATCTGGAGGACCGGCCTGCTGCCCTGGCCGTGTTCCGCGCTGAGGCGAGCCAGTATCAGCGGTCCGCCTCCTCCAGGGCGCGCAGCCGCGGGTCGGCCGCGAGGACCCGCAGTCCCCGGTGCAGCGCCACGCGCACGGCGCCCGGTGATTTGCCGAGCAGGCGGGCGACGGCGGCCGTGTCCAGGCCCGCGATTATCCGCAGCGCCACCGCCTCCGCCTGGTCCCGGGAGAGATCGGCGACCAGGGCGATCGCGCGCCTGGTCGACAGGTAGTCCAGCACCTGATCCTCGACCAGGTGGCCGTCGGCCACCGAGTCGACGTCAGCGGCCATCAGGCTGCCGCGAGCTCGCACCCGTGCTCGCGCTGCGTCCACGGCCCGATGGCGGCCGATGGTGAACAGCCAGCAGCGGAAATCGTCCGCTCCGCCATCGAAGCGGTGCAGGTCCCGCACCACCTGGAGCCACGTCTCGCTGGCCACGTCATCTGCGTCATCAGAGCTGAGAACGCGCAGGAAGCGCAGTAAGCGCGGGTGCAGCTCGCGCCATAGCTGGAGGAATCCGGCCTCGTCGCCCGACCTGGCTCGGGCCAGCGCGTCATCGAACGTGTCCGCCTCGTTGCCCATCCCATCAGCATGGTGGCACAACGTTAACGAATGTCACACAGCGTCAGCAGTAACGACGGCCGTGTCGGCGTTCCCGCTGGCACGGCCGCCGCCGTGAACATCTGCCTGCTACACCACCTTGATGATGACGACCGCGCTCTGCGTGGCGGCGAAGCGTGACGTTCCCGGGAACACCAGCTTGTACCGCATGGTCCGCCCCGGCTTCACCGTGAACCCGATCCAGCCCATGGCGTTGGTTTTCGACATGCCTACCCTGGTGAACCGTCCGCCCGCCATGGAGGGGGCGGCGTCGAGGTAGACGACCTTGTGGCCGAGATCCATGTGGCCGGCCATGAGCACACCGTTGATGCCGACCGTCCGCGACGGCTTGATGTAGCCCATCGATCCCCGGATCGACAGCGCCGTGGCGAACTTATGCGCGGGGACGGGCGCGGGCGCGGCTTCGGCGGTGCTTGCTACGGCGAGCATGGCGGTCGAGGCAATCGCCGCGGCCGCCGCGGCCCTGGTCAGCAGGGACATGCGCATTCTTCTTCTCCTCAGGTCAGGCCTCAAGTCCATGAGGCGGCGAACTACGCCTCTACAGCGACACGGACTCCCTGCTCGTTACTCTGAGGATCCAACTGGATACAAAAGCCGCAGATTTTCTCCTGGCCGACCTCTCTGCCGGATTACTCCTGGCCGACCTCTCTGCCGGATTACTCCAGGCAGATCTCGCTGGCGGATTGCTCCAGGCAGATCTCGCTGGCGGATTGCTCCTGGCGGCGGAGCCTCCGCTGGACTACTCCTGGCGGCGGAGGACGACCACGGACCGGCCGGCGACGGGCAGAACCCGGCCGCTTTCCAGCGCTTCCCCCTCCTGGACGGGGTCCGAGGTCTCGATGACCAGTTCCCACCGGTCCCCCCACAGCTTGGGCAGCGTCCACTCGATGGGCTCGTGGTGGGCGTTGAACAGCAGCAGGAAGCAGTCGTCGGTCACCGGCTGGCCCCGGCGGTCCCGGTCGGTTATCGCCTCTCCGTTGAGGAAAAGCCCGACCGTGGGCGCGGACCCCGCGTTCCAGTCGTCGTCACCCATCTCGGACCCATCCGGCTTGCACCAGCCGAGGTCCACGGACCCCCGGATGGGCAGGCCCTGGAACCAGCGCCGCCGCCGCAGCACGGGGTGCTCGCGCCGCAACGCGATGAGGCGGCGGGTGAACTCGAGCAGATCCTCATCGACATTGCCCCAGTCCTGCCAGGAAATCTCGTTGTCCTGGCAGTAGGCGTTGTTGTTCCCGCGCTGGGTGCGCCCGGACTCGTCGCCGCTCAGCAGCATCGTGACCCCCTGCGAGAGCAGCAGGGTCGCGAGGAAGTTGCGCTGCTGGCGATGGCGCAGGGCCAGTACGTCCTTGTCGTCCGTGTCGCCTTCGACGCCACAGTTCCAGGAGCGGTTGTAGCTCTCGCCGTCGGCCCCGCCTTCCCCGTTGGCCTCATTGTGCTTCTCGTTGTAGGAAACCAGGTCGCGCACCGTGAAGCCGTCGTGGGCGGTGACGAAGTTGACGCTGGCTCCGGGGTGGCGGCTGTCGGCCTGGTAGAGGTCGGAACTGCCGGTCAGCCGGGAGGCGAACTCGCCGAGGGTGGCGGGCTCGCCCCGCCAGAAGTCCCGCACCGTGTCGCGGTATTTGCCGTTCCACTCCGACCAGAGCGCGGGGAAATTGCCCACCTGGTAGCCGCCTTCGCCGATGTCCCACGGCTCAGCGATGAGCTTCACCTGGGAGACGACCGGGTCCTGCTGGATCAGGTCAAAGAAAGCCGACAGCCGGTCGACCTCGTGGAACTGACGGGCCAGGCTGGCGGCCAGGTCGAAGCGGAACCCGTCAACGTGCATATCGGTCACCCAGTAGCGCAGCGAATCCATGATCAGCTGGAGGGTGTGCGGGTGCCCTACGTTGAGGCTGTTCCCGGTGCCGGTCGTGTCGTAGTAGAACCGGGGATCGTCGGCCACCAGCCGGTAGTAGGCGGCGTTGTCGATGCCCTTCATCGACAGGATCGGGCCCATCTGGTTGCCCTCGGCGGTGTGGTTGTAGACAACGTCGAGGATCACCTCGATCCCGGCCTCGTGCATGGCCCGGACCATCGCCTTGAACTCGGCGACCTGCTCACCCCGCTGGCCGCCCGCGGCGTACTCGTTGTGCGGGGCGAGGAACCCGATCGAGTTGTACCCCCAGTAATTCCGCAGCCCCCGCTCGGCGAGATGAGCGTCGTGGATGAACTGGTGCACGGGCAGCAGTTCCACGGCGGTGACGCCGAGCCCGGTGAGGTAGTCGATGGCGGCGGGGTGACCGAGGCCGGCGAACGTACCCCGCTGCGCCTCGGGGATGTCGGGATGCCGCGCGGTGAACCCCTTGACGTGGACCTCGTAGATGACCGACTCGTTGAGCTGGATGTCCGGGGGCCGGTCGTTGCCCCAGTCGAAGTACGGGTTGTGCACGACTGACCTGGGCACGAAGGCGGCGCTGTTGTCGTCGTTGCGCGAGTTCTCGTCGCCGAGGTTGTACGGGAAGCACGCCTGGGCCCAGACGACCTGGCCTTCGATGGCCTTGGCGTAGGGATCGAGCAGCAGCTTGGCCGGATTGCAGCGCTGGCCCGCCTCCGGCGCCCACGGCCCGTGAACGCGGTAGCCGTAACGCTGCCCGGGGGACACTGAGGGCAGGTAGGCGTGCCAGCAGGAGGCGTCGACCTCATCCAGGACCACCCGCTCCTCGCGGCCCTCGTCGTCGAACAGGCAGAGCTCGACTCGCTCGGCGACATCGGAGAACAACGAGAAGTTCGTGCCGCCACCGTCGTAGGCGGCCCCCAGGGGATATGGGCGCCCCGGCCAGATCTCCATGGCATCGGTCATATGTGGCTAAATCCTTCGTTGACAATGGCGACAGAGTCAGGCGGGAGGGTCAGATGGTGCCGCGTCCGTTCGACGCTGGGGGCTGACGCGGCGAGCAACTCCGCCGACGGGTCCACCGGGAAGGTCCAGGTGCTGTCACCGAGGTTACTGGCCACGGCGACCGGTCCGCGGCGAACCACAATCCAGCCGGCGTCCCGATCGTATTCGGTCGACGTGCGGTCAAGGCGGGGATCGGTGAGGGCCGGAATCTCCCGCCGCAGGGCGATCAGCCGGCGGTACCAGGCCAGCAGGTCGGCGCGGGAGTCCTTCCGCGGCTCGGCCCAGTCGAGCCTGGACCGCTCGAACGTGGCCAGGAGCTGCGGATCGGGCACGCTGTCCGGATCCCAGCCGAAAGCGGAGAACTCGTGGCGCCGTCCATCACTGACCGTCCGGCCGAGCCCGGGATCGGAGTGGTCGGTGAAGTACAGGAACGGCGTGCTGGCCCCCCATTCCTCACCCTGGAAGAGCATGGGTACGAACGGCGAGGTCAGCAGCAAGGCGGCGGCCACCCGGAGCCTGCCGTCACTCATCAGGGCGGCGGACCGCTCGCCGGCCGCGCGGTTGCCGATCTGGTCGTGGTTCTGGGTGGCGACCACGAACTGGCTACCGGCCAGCCCCGACGGCGGCCGGCCGTGTACCCGCCGGCGGTGCGGGGAGTAGATGCCGTCGTACACCCAGGCCTGGCGCAGCGCCTTGGCCAGCAGCGGCAGCGGCCCGAAGTCCTCGTAGTAGCCGCTGACGTCCCCGGTCAGCGCGGCGTGCAGGGCATGGTGCCATTCGTCGGCCCAGCAGGCGGCCAGGCCGTAGCCCCCGGCGTCGCGGCTGCGGACGAAGCGGGGATCGCCCCGGTCGCTTTCCGCGATGAGGAACAGCGGGCGGCGCACGTGCGCGGCCAGCGCATCGACCTCGTCCGCGAGCGTTTCGGTGATGTGGGTGGCCGAGTCGTCCACGATGGCGTGCACGGCGTCGAGGCGCAGCCCGTCGCAGTGGTAATCGCGCAGCCACGCCCGGGCGTTGTCGGTGACGAAGCGGCGGACCTCGTCGCTGCCCGGGCCGTCAAAGTTGACGGCGTCACCCCAGTTGGTCTGGTGCCGCGCCGAGAAATACGGGCCGAACTCCGGCAGGTAGTTCCCGGCCGGCCCGAGGTGGTTGTAGACGACGTCCATCACCACGCCGAGCCCATGGCCGTGCGCGGCGTCGACCAGCCGTTTGAGCCCGTCCGGACCGCCGTAGGCGTGGTGCGGGGCGAACAGGTCGACGCCGTCGTAGCCCCAGCCCCTCGCGCCGGAGAACTCGGCCACGGGGAGCAGTTCGACGGCGTCAACACCCAGGTCGACCAGGTGCCCCAGATGCTCTATCGCCCCGTCGAAGGTTCCTTCGGCCGAGAAGGTGCCGATGTGGCACTCGTAGAGGACGCACCCGGGCAGCGCCACCCCTCGCCAGTCGCGGTCGCTCCACCGGAACGCGGAGTGGTCGACCACCTGGGACGGCCCGTGAATGCCGCGGGGCTGGAATGCCGACCGAGGGTCAGGACGGGGCGGCCCGCCGTCCAGGCTGAAGGCATAGTCGGTGCCCGGGCCGGCGTCGTCCACGGAACGCGTCCACCAGCCGTCCCCCACGCTCCCCCCGGCCGCACGGGCCATCGGCAGGCGCCGGTCACCGAGGACGACTTCGACGCGGCCGCTCAGCGGCGCCCAGACCCGGAACTCATGCATCAGCTCTCCTGGCCCAGGACCGCGACGGGGAACTGCCGCAGGAGCGCGGCGACGCTGGCCTCGTCGCCCTCGACGCTCTCCCCGGTGAGCACGTCGACCCAGCCGCCACCGGGAAGCGTGACTGTGGTGTCGGCCCAGTCGTCCGCGAGGCTGGCGACCAGCCGGGGCACGACCACGGCCAGGCCGCCGGTCCGGGTGAAGGCCACCACGTGCGACGCCTCTCGCCCCGAGACGGGAAGTGGCTGGTAACCGGAGCCTGCGCCGTAGGCGCCGGGATGGCGGCACCGGTGCCCGAGCAGGCGGTGGATGAGCCAGAGTTTCGGGCCGCCTTCGTCGTCGTGGCTCAGCGCTGCCTCCGGGCCCGCGCTGGTGAGGACGTCGAGGAGCCGCTGGCGTGCGCCGTAGTCGACCGGCCGGCGGTTGTCCGGATCGACCAGGGAAAGCTCCCACACCTCGGTGCCCTGGTAGAGATCGGGAATGCCCGGGCAGGTCAGCAGCAGCGTGGTCTGCGCCAGCGAGTTGACCCGCCCCCGCTCGACGAGCCGGTGCTCGGCCAGGAACGCCTCCAGGTCGGCGACGAAGCCCTGGTCCGCGAGGATCGCCACGACGAAGGCCGCGAGCGCGTTGTCGTAATCGGCCTGCGGCTCGGTCCAGGACGTGTGCACCTTGGCTTCCTTGGCCGCCTTCTCCATGAAGGCCGTGGCCCGGCCAACGTCGATGGGCCAGGCGCCCACCAGGCTCTGGTACAGGAGATATTCGGCATTACGGTCCGGCCATCCGTTGTGTTTGTATCGCTTGTTTCGGTGCGCCCAGCGCTGCGCGGCATGCTCCCAGGCCTCGGGCAGCTCCGACAGCAGGTTGATCCTGGCCCGCACGTCGCCGCTTCGCTTCGTGTCATGGGTCGACAGGGTGAGCATCGCTTCTGGCCGGCGCCCGGCCGCCTCGGACATGGCCTGGTGAAACTCCGCCACGGGAGCACCGAAACGGCCCGGGTCGCCGCCCACCTCGCTCAGCGAGACCAGCGGCTGATAGCGGTAGAAGGCCGTGTCCTCCACCCCCTTGGCCATGACCGGCGCGCTCACCTGGGCGAACCGCAGGGCGAAGTCGGCTTCGGCGTCGCCGGGATAATGCAGCACGAGCAGTTCACCGATGAAGTCGACGAGCTCGCCGTCGAGGTCAGGCCGGAGCTGCCGGGCCGTGGCCACCGCGGCGGCCACGTTCGCGCGATCCGCTGACGTGACAGCGCTCCCCGGGCGGGCGTAGGTCCGGTAGACGGGAAAGGCCGCGATCACCTCGCGCAGTGTGTCGCGCAGGTCGCGGCGGGTCTGGTCACGCTGCCGCCGGTGCCGTTCGCAGACCTCCGCCAGCAAGCCGGTGAGGCGCTCCACCTCGGCGGCCAGTTCCTCGCGCATGATCTGGAGCTTGGCGGCGTGCACGATGCCGGGATAGCCGTCGTGATATCCGGTGAAGTGCATGTAGCCGTCACGCACGGCCGTCTCGTTGGCCGGGTCGACGAAGAGCTGATTGACCCGGTTCAGGAAGTCGTAGCCGGTGGTCCCGGCCACCGGCCACGACTCGGGCAGCGCCTCGCCGGCCTCCAGGATCTTCTCGACCACGACGTACACTCCGCCGGTTGCGTCGCGCAGCCGGCCCAGGTAGCCCTCGGGGTCAGCGAGCCCGTCCACGTGGTCCACCCGCAGCCCGTCGACTGTCCCGTCGGAGACCAGGCTGAGGATGAGGCGGTGGGTGTCGGCGAACACGGCTTCGTCCTCCACCCGCAGCCCCGCGAGCGTCTCGATGTTGAAGAACCGCCGGTAGGAGAGCTCCTCGTTCGCGGTGCCCCAGTAGGCCAGGCGGTAGTTCTGCCGGCTCAGCAGCCCGTCAAGTGCATCCGGGTCATGGTTGACCGCCTCGATCTCGGCGTCGATGGCCGCGGCGACCGCCGGCTTGGCCGTAGTGAGCTCGCCCAGCCTGGCGCGCAGCTCTTCCTGGCCCCGGTGCCGGGCTTCGATGTCCGCGGCGTCGGTCAGGATGGACGGGGGCAGCTGCCCGTACGCCGCCGCGAGCTCTTCCAGCTCGGCGGACCCGGCCCGGGCCGCCGCCCGGTTCAGCAGGTCGTCAAGCGTGCGGGGCGACAACGGCGCCTCATGGTCGTAGTAGCGGACGGACAGCGACCCGGCGTGCCGCTCGATAACCAGCTCCCCCGCCTCCAGGACCCGGCCGTAGTGGTCACCGAGGACCGGCATCAGGACAGTGTCGGCCAGCTTGGCCTGCGGCGGATCCCAGTCGATGTCGAAGTAGCGGGCGTACCGGCTCGACGGCCCGTTCTCGAGCACGTCCCACCACCATGCGTTGGCCCGTCCGGCGAGCGCCATGTGGTTGGGCACGATGTCGAGCACCTGGCCCAGGCCGGCGCCGGCCAGCCGGCCGGTGAGCCGGCGATGCGCGACGGCGCCGCCGAGCTCGTCGTTCAGCCGCCCATGGTCGACCACGTCGTAGCCGTGGGTGCTGTCCTTGGCCGCCTGGAGGTAGGGAGAGCAGTAGAGGTGGCTGACGCCGAGAGCGGCGAGGTAGTCGGCGACGGCGGCAGCGTCGTCAAAGGTAAAGCCTGCGTGCAGCTGGACACGGTAGGTCGCTGCCCGGCTGCGCCCCATCCGTCACCTCAGTTCGTGTTGATCGCCCGATGTCTCTGACCTCGTTATGGCCATGTAAACCCAGAATGATGTCTGGCGAGCGACGAGGCGACGTCGGAAAGATCACACGGCCCACCCGGGCGGCCCATCACCGTACGTGCCCGGGTCTCTAGCAGGAGACAGCCGGCCGCGGCTGGCCAGCCATGCCTGGCCGCACGCGAATGCCTAGTGGCACAGGGCGCCGTTCTCGTGCGGGTTCCCGCCGTCGACACTCTCGCCGGTTTCGAGGACTCTGTTACCGCTGCGGTGCCAGCCATCGGTCGGGCCGCCGTCATAGGGCGCCCATGCCGACCGGTCGAACCACACGCCATACTGCCCGACACAACCGGCCGCCTGGGTGCTGAAGACGTTGTTGGAGAACGTGATCTGCGTGGTGCTGAAGCCGCCCACCGCAGACGGATCACCGGGGCCGCCGTCTCCGGGGTTGTAGTCCTCGGCATAGAGGGCGAAACCGCCACCGGTGATCAAGTTATCGCTGACCGTGATGGCGCGCGAGTTCCTCAGCCCGTCCCAGATCGCGACGGCACTGTCCGCGTCGCTGGTCATCTGGTATGTGTTGTGCTGGATGAGGCCGCCGCTGGCGCCTTCGGTCTGGTAGCCATCCTCGTGACCATTGGATGTCACGGTGGTGAAGCCATGGAAATAGCTGTTCTCGATGACAAAATTGTTGCCGGTAGTACTCGAATAGCTGGGGTCGGTCCAGCTGAAGATGCCGTCGTCAATGCCGGAGCAGTTCACCGCATCGACCAGCAGTTTCGTCCCCTCATGCCAGATACAGGCGTGCACTCCGTTATCGCCATTGATCGTCACGTGGGCGATGGTCGCGCTGGCGCCGTCATCGACCAAGATGTCGGAGGTTCCATTGGCATTCTCACCGGTCTTGCCGCTGTTGGATGTGACGATGCTGTTCTCGATGGTGACATTCTGCGCTCGGATGTCGATCATGCCCGTGATGTCCTCGCAGCTGATCACGGAGTTGGCAGCGGTGATCACGATGGTCCGGCTGAGGCTGCCACCGTTCGGCCTGAGCCGTCCGCCCGGGCATTTCGACAGGTCTGGACCGGTGTTGGTTGGTCCCGGCCAGCCGCAGCTCGCCAAGGCGCCCCAGAGAGCCGAACCGCCTGCGTGGCAGTAGGCGGGCAGCGGCCGGGCCTGAGCCGGGCGGGGCGAAGGGCTAGGCAGCGCAGACGCCACCGCCGGAGCGGCGCCCGGGGAGACCATGCCGCCACGCAAACTCGTCGCGGGCGGCCCGGGCAAGGCTGCGTTGCGCGAGGGCGCCGGGCTTGAGCACGCGGACACCAGAGCCAGCACGCACAAGACAGCAGCGAGCGACCACCTTCGCTGACGGGCAGGGCTGATAGTCGCGTCCCCCTCACGGCCGTGGCGCGTGGCGCGGCGTATTCAAAGACGCACTGTACCGCCGTGAACAGGGCTGAGATATGGAGTGTCAGCAAGCTGCGTGAATTGAGTGGATTAAGGGCATTGTGCGGCTGTGTCGTCGCTGGCCGAGGGTGAGCGGCTGGTCAGACCCGCGTGACGGACCGCTCAGGGGCCGCTGGCCCGCCTCGCCCCGTTGAGCTTCGCCCGCAGCCCTTCGAGGTCGTCGGCCACGATCACCTGGATCAGCGCGCCCGTGCGGGAGACCGTGCGGGAGACCGCCAGCCAGGCCGATCCGGGGTGGATGCGCTCGACCTGCCATTCGCCGCCGAAGGCCTGCGAGATCGTGGCCAGCTCGGCCGGGTCGTACCCGTGCGCGAGCAGCGGCCGCAGGGCGGCCACGCTCGGCGCGGTGAAGACCACGGGAGGCGCTGGCAGGCGGCGGCGCTGGGCCCGGAAGCCGCGCCCGCTGCGGCTGATCTCCCACAGCGCGCCGTAGTCACACAGGAGTTCGGTCAGGCTCATTGCGTCATCGCTCATGCGCGGGATTATATGATGCACCGTGACGCTCTATAGAGCACCATGAAGCTCTCTAGGCCGCCTCACTGCTCACCGCCGTTGCCTTGGCCCGGGGGAAGGCGCAACCGTGGCCTGCCCGTTACGGTGCCCAGGAGGGCAAAACCATTTCGAACGCCCGTCCTGGCTGTGCGAGTATCACTGCCTGACCGGCAACTCGACGAGCGGCGACGGGGGTGGCAGCCCAGCATGCTCCTGACGATCACCTCGACCGCGGCACCCGCGACGGATCTGGGCTTCCTGCTGCACAAGCATCCGGGCAGGACACAGTATTTCGATGTCGCGGCCGGGCAGGTTCACGTGTTCTACCCGGAGGCCGGCCAGGATCGGTGCACGGCCGCCGTGCTGCTGGAAATCGATCCGATCGGGCTGGTCCGTGGCCGGCGATCGGCCGGCCCGGACGCATTCTCGCTGGCCCAGTACGTCAACGACCGGCCCTACGCGGCCTCGTCGATGATGGCCGTGGCCCTGGGCCGGGTCTTCCGCACGGCCATGACCGGCCGGTGCGAGGCGAGGCCGGAACTGGCCGCCAGCACGCTGCCGCTGGAGATCGCGATCCCGGCCCTGCCCTGCCGGGGCGGAGCCGAAGTTGCGCAACGGCTCTTCGGCCCGCTGGGCTGGACGGTCGAGGCGACGCCGGTGCCGCTCGACCCGCAGATCCCGCAGTGGGGTGATTCGCGGTATGTCGGGCTGCGGCTGTCCGGGCGGCTCCGCCTGGCCGAGGCGCTGAACCACTTGTACGTGCTGCTGCCGGTGCTCGACAACGCCAAGCACTACTGGGTGAGCACCGACGAGGTGGACAAGCTGATCCGGGCCGGCAGCGGATGGCTGGGCGGCCACCCTGACCGGGACCTGATCACCCGCCGCTACCTGGCGCATCGCCGGGAGCTCGTGCTCACGGCGGTGGGCCGGCTCGCCGAGGCCGACGACACGGAACCGGAGACGCTGGACAATGCCGTGCCCGGCGACGGCCCGGATGAGGCACCGCAGCGGCCGCTCTCCCTGGCCCAGCAGCGCTGCGGAGCGGTCGTGGCGGTCCTGCGGGCAGCGGGCGCGACCACCGTCGCTGACCTCGGCTGCGGTGAGGGCGCCTTGCTCAGGATGCTCCTCGACGAGCCCGCCTTCAGCCGGGTCCTCGGTGTTGACGTGTCACACCGGGCGCTGGAGGCCGCCGCGAAGCGGCTGCACCTGGACCGGATGCCGGACCGGCGGCGGGAGCGCGTGGAGTTGCTGCAGTCCTCGCTGACCTACCGCGACGAGCGGATAGCGGGATTCGACGCGGCGGTCCTCATGGAGGTCATCGAGCATGTCGACCCGCCGCGGCTCGGCGCCCTGGAGCAGACGGTATTCGGCTCCGCCCGCCCGGCCACGGTCGTGCTCACCACCCCCAACGCCGAGCACAATGTCCGGTTCCCCGACCTGCCCGCTGGGTCGATGCGTCACCGTGACCACCGGTTCGAGTGGACCCGGGCCCAGTTCCGCGGCTGGGCCGAGGCTGTCGCCGCCCGGCATGGTTACGGCGTCCGGTACCTGCCGGTCGGCACCGACGACCCCGAGGTCGGCCCCCCGACGCAGATGGCGGTGTTCTCCCGCCATGGCTGATCCGCAGGCCCCACTGCCGCAGGCACCACTGGCGCAGGCACCGCGACGGGCGCTGGGCATTCCCGAGATGGCCCTGGTGGTCCTCGTCGGCGTGTCCGGCTCGGGCAAGTCCACGTTCGCGGGCCGCCACTTCGAGCCGTTCGAGGTGCTCTCCAGCGACTTCTGCCGCGGCCTGGTCTCCGGCGATGAGAACGACCAGGCCGCGACCCCTGACGCGTTCGACGTGCTGCACTACATCGCCAGCAAGCGGCTGGCCGCCGGGCGGCTGACTGTGGTGGACGCCACGAACGTGCAGCCCGAGGGCCGCAAGCAGCTCGTTGAGCTGGCCCGGTCCCATGACGTCCTCCCGGTGGCGATCGTGCTTGACCTTCCGGCCGACGTATGCGCGGCCAGGAACACCACGCGCCCACAACGGAACTTCGGCGCCCATGTCATCCGCCGCCAGCATGACCAGCTGCGCCGGTCCCTGCGCTCACTCACCCGGGAAGGCTTCCGCAAGGTACACGTGCTGAAGAGCGTCGCGGAGATCGACTCGGCGGTGATCGTCCGGGAACGGCTGCTCACCGACTACCGGGACCGGACCGGGCCGTTCGACGTGATCGGCGACATCCACGGCTGCCGCGGCGAGCTGGAGGCCCTGCTCAGCCAGCTCGGGTACGTGATCGAGCGGGATCCTGACCGCCGGCCGACCGGCGCGGCCCATCCCCTCGGGCGCACCGCGGTCTTCCTGGGTGACCTGGTGGACCGCGGCCCTGACTCGCCCGGGGTGCTCCGCCTGGTGATGGGTATGGCCGACGCGGGACACGCCCTCGTGGTTCCGGGCAATCACGAGAACAAGCTGGTCCGGGCGCTGTCCGGGCGGAACGTGCAAGTCAGCCACGGGCTGGCCGAGACGCTCAGCCAACTCGCCGCGCAGCCCGAGGAGTTCCGCAAGCAGGTCGAGGCTTTCTGCCACGACCTGGTCTCCCATCTCGTCCTGGACGCCGGGCGGCTCGTTGTCGCGCACGCCGGGCTGAAGGAGTCCTACCACGGCCGGGCCTCCGGGCGGGTGCGCAGCTTCGCCCTGTACGGCGACACCACCGGGGAGACCGACGAGTTCGGGCTCCCCGTCCGCTACCCGTGGGCGAACGACTACCGGGGCAGCGCCATGGTCCTGTACGGGCATACACCCACGCCAGAGCCGGAGTGGGTGAACAACACCATGTGCCTGGACACAGGCTGCGTTTTCGGCGGCCGGCTCACCGCGCTGCGCTATCCCGAGAGGGAGATCATCTCTGTCCCGGCCGAGCGCGTCTGGTACGAGCCGGCCCGGCCGTTCCGGGCCCCCGGTCAGCTGCCGGACGCGGAGTCTGCCGAAGCTGGCTCGGCGGCCGCCCGTGACCCCGGCATCCTGGATGTCGGCGACGTACTGGGCAAACGCGTTGTGGAGACCCGCCATCACGGGCGTGTCACCGTCCGCGAGGAAAACGCGGCGGGCGCCCTGGAAGTAATGAGCCGGTTCGCGATCGACCCACGCTGGCTGCTCTACCTGCCGCCGACCATGGCGCCGTGCGCGACGTCGGTCCTGCCGGACCTGCTCGAGCACCCGGCCGAAGCATTCGACGCCTACCGGGCCGACGGCATCGCGGAAGTCATCTGCGAGGAGAAGCACATGGGCTCCCGGGCCGTGGCCCTCGTCTGCCGCGACGAGGCCGCCGCCCGCCGCCGCTTCGGCGGGGCCGAGCCGACTGCGGGCGATTCCACTCCGGCCGGCGCCGTGTACACGCGCACCGGACGGCCGTTCTTCGGGCCCGTGCTGACCGGCGAATTGCTCGGTTCGCTGCGCGCGGCGGTCGGCGCCAGCGCCCTGTGGGGCGAACTGGACACTGACTGGCTACTGCTCGACTGCGAGCTGCTGCCCTGGTCGGCCAAGGCCGAGGCCCTCCTGCGGCATCAGTACGCCGCCGTCGGCGCGGCCGCGCGGGCCGCTCTGCCCGCCGCCACGGCGGCGCTGGAGCAGGCCCTGGAACGAGGCTCAGACGTCGCGCCGTTGCTCGACCGGGTGCGGAGCCGGGCCCGCAACGCGGACGCGTTCGCGGCCGCCTACCGGCGGTACTGCTGGCCCACCGACGGCCTGAACGGCATCCGGCTGGCCCCATTCCAGGTGCTCGCCACCGAGAACGCCACCTACCACGACCGTGATCACAGCTGGCACCTCGCACTCGCTGACCGGCTGGCGGCAGCCGCGCCGGGACTGATCACGACCACCCGCCGCCTGCTCGTGGACACCACCGACCCGGGCTCCACGGCCGCCGGGGTGACCTGGTGGGAGGAACTCACGGCCAGCGGCGGCGAGGGCATGGTGGTCAAGCCGCACGCCAACCTGGCCCGGGCCCGGCGCGGGCTGGTCCAGCCGGGGATCAAGGTGCGGGGCCGCGAGTACCTGCGGATCATTTACGGCCCCGACTACACCGACCCGGGGAACCTCAGCCGGCTCCGGCAGCGGAACCTGGGCCACAAGCGCTCGCTGGCGCAGCGCGAGTACGCCCTCGGACTCGAAGCGCTGGAAAGGGCGGCGCGGAAGGATCCGTTGTGGCGTGTGCATGAAGCGGTTTTCGCCGTCCTGGCCCTCGAATCGGAGCCGGTAGACCCGCGGCTGTGACCGCGGCGCACCGACGTTCGGCCGGAAGACGGGTCAGTTCCGGGCTGGTGCTGGGCGGGTGGTGCGGTGCGGGCGGGCGAAGCCGTCGCCGACCTCGGCCGCGAGCGCCAGGTAGGCGTCGGCCGTGGCCCGGTTCAGCTGGAGCAGATCGACCTCGGCGCCCTCCTCGAGGTGCGGGTCGTAGGGGATCCGCACCACGGCCCGGGACCGCGCGGCGAAGTGCTGCTCCAGCCGTTCCATGTCCACCGTGCTCTTGCTGCGCGGCCTGATGACGGACAGCACGACCACGGCCTGGCGGACGAGGTCGCCGTAACCATGCGCCTGGAGCCAGTCGAGCGTCGCGCTCGCGCTCCGGGCGCCATCCACCGAGGGCGAGCTGACCAGGACGATCTGGTCCGCCAGGCGCAGAACGCCCGCCATGGCGGAATGCAGCAGGCCCGTCCCGCAGTCGGCCAGGCAGATCGAGTAGTAGTGCTCAAGGACCTGGGCGACCTCGTAGTAGTCCTCCTCGCTGAACGCGACCGACACAGTGGGGTCACGATCGGAGGCGAGGATCTCGAGCCTGCTCGCGGCCTGGGTGGTGAACCCGCGCACGTCGGCGTAGCGCTGGATCTGGTCCCGCTCGTTCAGCAGGTCCCGGACGGTGGCGGCCGTCTCCAGCCGCAGCTTGTCGGACAGCGTGCCGCGATCGGGGTTGGCGTCGACGGCGATGACCCGGTCGCCGCGCACCGAGGCCAGCGTGGCTCCCAGGGCCACCGTGGTCGTGGTCTTGCCGACGCCGCCTTTCAGGCTCAATACGGCTACCCGGTGGTGCCCGGTGCTGACCGGGGTGCGGGCCCGGCCGGTCAGCTCACGCCGCCGCAGTTCCGCTCCTGACTGGGGGGCCCGGATGAGGCCGCCGGTGCCCCGGTAGACCGCACGGCGCCAGCCACCCGAGGGCGCCTTGTGCCTGCCGCGCAACAGGACATCCGCGGTGAGGCTGTCAGCTGTCACGCTGGTCCGCGTCCCGCCGTGCGGCCAGGCCGCGGGTTCCTGCACAGCGGGTTCCTGCACAGCGGGTTCCTGCCCAGCGGGTTCCTGAACTGGGAGCGCCTCCGGGGAAGGAACCGGTTCGGGCTCGGCGGGCGCCCGTGACTGAAGTTCAGCCAGGGTCTCGGAGCGCGGCTCAGCCCAGGACTCTTTCCCCGCCCCGGACGCTGTCCCAGCCTCGGCCTCCGGAGGCTCAGCGGGAGCGTACGGTACCTCCCACGGCTCAGCCGGAGGACCGGCCCCGGGGTCGGGCGGCTGCTCCTGCTGCTGGTGATCAGCCGGGGCGTAGGACATCTGCTGCGGCCAGGACCGCGCATCCGGGACCACTGGCGCGTACGGGGTCACCTGGGGGCCCGCGGAGCCGGACGTTTCGGCTGGCCCGTAGTCATCGCCCGTGTCGTAGTACTCCGCCGTGTCATATCCGCCGGCCGGCCCGTAGGCGTCGGCCGTGTCATATCCGCCCGGTGCCCCATACGCGGCCGACGGGCCGTAACCGGCGGGCTGCTGCGGATACGCGGGCTCGGGGCTTGGTGCGCGGGTGCCGAACGGCGGCTGCAAGCCGGAGGAACCCGGTAAGCCGGAGGCGGGCCAGCCGAACGGGCTTGCCCCAGCGTTCCCATCATCCCCGCGCCGGGCGTCATCGGCTCCAGGCCCAGACGTCCGGGACTCGAGTCGGCCGGGCTCGCCAGCGGCCGTCTGGTCCTGGTCGTCATC
Organism: Streptosporangiaceae bacterium; assembly: GCA_033854735.1. Lineage (GTDB taxonomy): Bacteria > Actinomycetota > Actinomycetes > Streptosporangiales > Streptosporangiaceae > JAWWPY01. The sequence continues at coordinate 44,680 of JAWWPY010000431.1, forward strand.
GGCCAAGGTCGTTCCCCTCAGCTCTCATCAGTAGGAGAATGGCGTGCCCGAAAGCCCGGATGAGTGCCTCAAGCCGAAGCCTAGGCCACCCGGATACCGGCAGCACACCCCCGGAAACGAATTGCTACCCGGAGTCGGCCGCCGTGTGGGCAAGATCCTGCTGGTCAATTGATTGCGGGGCATCGTGAGCGGCCCCGCGACACAGGCACTCAGTGGAAGGGGCAAGACTAGGACCATGGATGACCCGAGAAACGCCGAAGCGGACCCGGCCGGCCGGGTGGTCGTGGTTGGTCCCGACGGGATCCCTACCGACGGCGGCGCCGCCGAGTCAGGCGGCGAGCGTCCCGTGATCGAGATGGTGGAGCAGCCGGCCAAGGTGATGCGGATCGGCAGCATGATCCGCCAGCTGCTCGACGAGGTCAGGGCCGCGCCACTGGACGAGAAGAGCCGGGCGAGGCTCAAGGAGATACACCAGAGTTCGATCAAGGAACTCGAGGATGGGCTGGCTACCGAACTGGTCGACGAACTCGAGCGGCTGTCACTGCCTTTCGCCGAGGACGAAGTGCCCAGTGAGGCCGAACTCCGGGTGGCTCAGGCGCAGCTCGTCGGCTGGCTGGAGGGCCTTTTCCACGGCATCCAGACCACGCTGTTCGCGCAGCAGATGGCGGCCAGGGCGCAGCTTGAGCAGATGCGGCGGGCGCTGCCCCCGGGAATGATGCCCGGCGCTGCAGAGGATGGCGCGCCGCAGCAGCAGCGCTCGTCGGGCCCCTACCTGTAAGGTCGTCCCCCGCTGGTGCCTCGCAGGCTTGTGTCCTGCCCGCCCGTGCCCCGCAGGCTTGTGCCCCGCCCGCCTGTGCCTTGCCCGCCTGTGCCTCGCCGGGCCCGTGCCCTCCTGCCTGCGTTCTGCCTGCCTGTGCCCCCCTGGCCCGTGACGTCAGGCGGCCTATACCCGGCCGTAACGCAGCCGGGCCAGCCAGGCGGCCGCCTGCGCGAACTCCGCGTCCGATGTGCCCTGGCGCACCTGGGTCCGGCCGCCGTCGTGGCGCGGATAGCTGCCCAGGAACCTGACCTGGGCACAAACCCTGCGCAGGCCCATCATCGCCTCGCCCACCCTGGCGTCGTCGACGTGCCCCTCGCAGTCGATGGAGAAGCAGTACCGGCCAAGGCCGTCCCCGGTCGGCCGGGACTCTATGCGGGTCAGGTTGATGCCGCGCACGGCGAACTCGGTGAGAATCTCCATCAGTGCACCTGGGTGATCTTCAGCCAGGAACGCCACCAGCGATGTCCGATCGGCGCCGGTGACCGCGGGCGGGGGTCCCGGCCGACTCACCACGACAAAGCGGGTCACCGCGTCCGCCCGGTCCTGCACATCACGGGCGAGCACGGCGAGGCCGTAGGTGTCCGCCGCGAATGACCCGGCCAGAGCGGCATCGATCTCGCCATCGGCAGCCTGCCGCGCCGCCTCCGCGTTGGACGAGGCCTGCCGCCAGGCGGCATCGGGCAGATGCTCGGCGAGCCACTGCCGGCACTGCGGCTGGGCCTGTGGGTGGCCGCCCACCGTCTTGATGTCCGCGATCTCGATCCCGGGCCGCGCCAGCAGTGCGAAGGCCACAGGTAGCAGGATCTCCGCGCGGATGACCAGATCTGTTCCCGTGGCGAGCTCATCCAGGGTCGCAGTGACCGCGCCCTCTACCGAGTTCTCGATGGGCACGACGCCGCGCTCGACCGCAGCGGTGCGTACGGCCTCAAGCGTGGCCTGGATGGTCACGCACGGGATGGCTTCCACGTCCAGCCCGCTGGCGAATGCGCGCAGCGCCGCCTCCGTGAAGGTGCCCTCGGGGCCCAGGTAGGCATACCGGTCTGGCATGACCTTCATGATGCCAGTCACCGCGAGGCCCGTCACCGCGAGGCCGTCACCGCGAGGCCCGTTCACCGGGAAGCCCGTTCACCGCCATGCCAGTTCACCGCCATGCCAGTTCACGGCCATGCCAGTTCACCGCCCCGCCGCCTGGAGTGCGAACGGCAGCGTTGTGGGCGTTGCTGTCGTGGGGGGCGGCACCGGAGTGGGCATTGCTGTCGTTGGCGGCGGGGGCCGCGCCGCCCCGGGCTGCCCGGGCCCACACCGGCGATGACGAACCCCGTCGTGCGGGTCGCCGAACTTGCTCAGCGCGCTCGGCATTGATATCGTGATATCACGATAGCTGAAGGCGGACCGGTGCGAACCAAGAACATGGTGCTGAGGCTCGACCCGGCGCTGGCGGAACAGCTAGAAGCGGTCGCCGAGGTCGAGCGCCGGTCGGTGTCCGATGTGGTGCGCGAGGCGATCACCGCGCTCGTCGAGGCGCGGCGGGGAGACGAGCGGTTCATCCGGCTGCTCGAAGACAATCTGGCCCGGCACCGGCGCATCCTCGACATGATGCGGGACGAGCCGCTATGAGGCCGCTCGAGCTGCCTGACCTGGTGCTCATCGCAGCGAAGACCCTGGGCCTGGACACTGGGGCCACCCTGGACCTGCTGGACACGGACGCCGCCGAGGCCGCCCTCGCCGAGACGCGGCCGGGCAACGGCGACGCCGAGCCAGCCATCACCGAACTGGCCAGCACCAGCCCAGGCAGCACCGGCCCAGGCAGCACCGGCCCAGGCAGGTTCGCTGCCGAGTTGCTGCACGCGCTGATCCGGCACCGCCCGTTCCGTCACGGCAACGACCAAGTCGCGATCATGGCCATGGTGCAATGCCTGGCCGTCAACGGCTGGCGGGCCGAACTGGGGCCGCCCAAGGCGGTCCGGGCCGTCATCACCGAGGTAGCGGCGGGACGCCTTCCGGCCACCGAACTGGCGGCGTGGCTGTCACCCCGGCTCTTCCCCTATCCCGAACCAGTTGTCAGGGAGGCACCCATGCACGGATGGCGTCCCGGCCGAGGAAGGCCCCGTCAGGCCAACGGGATGCTCGATCGAATGACAGCCAGGGCTCGAGAAGTGATCATCGCGGCGCAGGACGAGGCGCGGGCCCTCCACCACAACTACATCGGTACCGAGCACATCCTGCTCGGCCTGGTCAAAGACGGCGATGGGGTAGCGGGCCGGGCTCTCGACGCGCTGGGGATCAGCCTGGATGCCGTCCGGCAGCAGGTCCTCGAGATCATCGGCGAGGGCAGGCAGGCCCCGGCCGGGCACATACCCTTCACTCCGCGCGGTAAGAAGGTGCTTGACCTGGCACTTCGCGAGGCCATGCAACTTGACCACCTCTACATCGGCACCGAGCACATCCTGCTTGGCCTGGTCAAAGAGGGTGACGGGGTCGCGTTCCAGATCCTGACCCGGCTCGGCGCCGACCACGCCCGGGTCAGGGAGCAGGTCCTGGGATTGCTGGCCGATATCGCACAGCCGCGCAACGAATCCGTCCCCCCCGCAATCCGCGACTATGACGTGCAGATCGCCCAGGCGAGGCAGGAGAAAGATGCGGCGATCGACGCACAGGACTTCGACCGGGCGGCCGCATTGCGCGCCAGCGAGAAACAGTTGCTGGCCGAACGGGACCGCATGACCGCGGCACGGTCGGCAGGTGCTGATGTCGTGGCCCTGGGCCAGGAAGTAGACCGGCTCCGCCATGAGATCCGCCGGCTGCAAGGCATGCTGCGACGGCACGGCGTCGAGCCCGGAGACGTCGACCAGCAAAGCGCCTGACCGGGGATGCGCCTCATGCGGGAGCCCTCATGCCGCGCGGCCGCAGGAGCATCACCAGCGCCACCGTGACGGCGAGCAGGATCACCGGGGTCACCCCCGTCCTGACCACGGACTGCAGCCAGTGCAGGTCGGCCGGCATGGTGATGCCCCTGGCCGGCAGGTATCCGAAGGCGAGCGCCGCGGTGCGTGTCAGCAGCAGCCAGTCCAGCGCCGGCCCGACCAGGGACGGGATGGGCCGGGCCGGGATGGGCCGGGCCGGGATGGGCAGAAGCGCGAGAGTGGCCCAGCCGAGGCCGTCGTACCAGGGCAGCACGTAGGGCCACGCGACCAGCCAGGCGAACACGAACGCGAACACGCAGCAGGCGGCCAGCAGACCTACATCCACGTCCTGGCCCGGACCCCAGACTCGGCCCGGGCCCGTGCCCCTGCCCTCGTCCCCGGCGCCCAGCACCCCCAGCGCGCGGAGCAGCACCACGACCAGCAGCCCGGCCAGCACAATCGCGCCCACCCTGACCAGGTCATTGGCGATTCCCTCGCTGACCAGGGCGTGCAGCCCCAAGCGCACGAGGCGCCACGGTGAGCCGATGGACACGAAGCTCCCGGCGTGCAAGGCCGGCCGCAGCGTCGTGAACCCCCAGGGAACCAGCGATGCGGCCACGATCACGGCGAACCCGGTCGTCAGGCCACCGGCAGCGAACGCCAGCCAGCGCCACCGCCGCCACCAGGCAGCGACCGAAGCTACCGCGAGGCCCGCGACGACCAGGACCATCGTCAGCTTGACCGCGGTCCCCAGGCCGACCAGTCCACCAGCCAGCGCCGCGACCAGGAACCCGCGGGCGGCAGACGCTTGGCTGGGATCGTTGGGCATGCGAAGGGAGAAGAGGGCCATAGCAGCCACCCCGAAAAAGATCGCCTGGCTGTCCACATGCTCGCCAGCCACCAGGACCTGAAGGAGCAGGGGGTTGAACGTCCACAGCAGGGCCGCGCGGAGCTGGCGCGGCCTGCTGCCGCGGGTCAACCGGTGCAGCAGCAGCCCGGTGGCTACGAACGCGGCCACGTTGAGCAGCGACAGCACGAACACGGTGAGCCGCGGCGACGTCCCGCCGACCAGGGACGCCAGCGCCTGCCCGCCGGTGGCCAGGCTGCCGTACACCGAAGGGCTGGTCCGCCAGTCCTGCACCGTCCGGGCCACCGGGTCGCCGAGCCGGGCGAGCATGGCCGGGGTCGTCGTGTAGGGATTGTGACCGGTGACCGCCATCCGTCCGTAGGCGGCATAGCTCAAATGATCTGATGAGCCGAACGGGGGTACGAAGGCCATCACCGCGGCCGCGATGATTCCTGCGCACAGGATGGCTCGCGGGGACACCTGCCAGCCCCGGTGCGCCGCGCGCAGGCAGAGGCCGAGCCCGAGCGTGCCCGCAGCGAGCGCGGCAGCGGTCAGGGCAACCGCGAGGGCAGGCGGCAGGTGCGCGACGAACGCCCACGGCGGCTGGCCTGGCCTGCCGGGCACCGCCGGCTCCATGACCGACGGTCCACCGGCGGCCACGGCCCAGGTGACCACCACGCTCAGAGACGTGGCGAAGAGCCCGGCCCGGCCCATCAGCCCCGGGAAGGCCGCGGCATCCGGGCCATCGGCTGCCTGACCGCCAAGGCGCGTGCGACGTCGGCGAACTGCCGCGCGCGGTGTACCTGGGCCCGCCAGTCGCCGCCCGTCGCCCGGTGCGCCAGCGGAACCTCCACCTCAGTGATCCGCATCCCGATCCGGTACAGGTCGATAGTCAGCGCCGTCTCGACGCCGAATCCTGGGGCGAGCGGACGGGCCGCCTCGAACGCGGCACGGGTGAGGCAGCGCTGCCCGTTGAGCGGCTGGGCGGGGCACCATCCGGTGGCCCGGCGGATCCCCGAGCCGGAAAGGGCAACCACGAATCCGTGCCCGCCCTGCTTTACCCGGCTGCTGAAAACCGCGATCGTCATGTCCGCCTGGCCGGACCGGACCGGTTCCGCGAGCGGTGCGGCGTGCGAAGCCGACTCGGCCAGATCCCCGTCGAGGAATAGCAGGTGGCGGGGGCTGTCCCGGTTCTCACTGGCTTCCAGGAGGCGGACCGCCTCCGCGCCGGTCTCCATCGCCGCGCTCTTGCCCCGGCACCGCCCGTGACGGACGACGGTCGCTCCCGCACGCGCGGCGGTGGCGGCTGTCCCGTCATCGGATCCGTCGTCCACCACGACGAGCACGTCCACGCCGGGCAGTCCGGCGGCCGCGGTGACGGTCGCGCGGATCCGGTCGGATTCATTTCTGGCGGGGATGACGACGGCTACGTCACCGCTCGGCGGCATGGACCGATCCTAGGGCACGACCAGGCGGGGCGGGGGTGCGCCGCGAGCCGCGGGGCGGCCGGCCTGCTACTGGCCCAGGACCGCCGCCGGGTCCTCGAGCACGGTAAAAACCGTCTCGAGTCCAGTTACCTGAAGGATCTTCCGCACGGCCGGCCGAGGGCCGGCCAGCTCAAGGGATCCACCCTGCTCAGTGGCCCGCCGGTGCGCCGCGAGCAGCACGTTCATGCCGGTCGAGTCGCAGAACTCCACCGCCGACATGTCCACAACGACCCTGGCCGGATCCCCGCTGGCCAGCGCCGCCGCGAGCTCGCTCTGCAGCCTCGGCGCGGTGTACAAGTCGATCTCGCCGGCGAGCGCCACGATGGCGCGCTCACCTTGAAACCGAGTCGAGACCTTGAGCTCCACGAGCCGCACCTTACCGGTCCCCGGCTTCAAGGACTAGATGCTCACGGAGAGCACACGGTCGAATCACACCCGACCGGGGGCTCCGGTACGCGAAGCTGTGAGGGAACACCCCTACCCGACAGCAGGCACGAGCGAGCAGGAGCGCCCTGGATGTACCCCTCGCCCGAGAACCCGTACCCCCCGTCTGAGAACCCGTACCCCTCATCCGAGAATCCGTACCCGTCGCCCGAGCACCCGGATGAACTAGACCCACGATACGGGGGACCGCGCCCGCCACTGGGCGGCCCCGCGCCGATGAGCACGCCACTGTCCGCACCCCTCGCGGCGGACGTGCTGCCTACCGGCCCGAGCCACTGGACCGCGCTGCCGGCTGAGTCTCCGCCATCGATGGTGCCGCCCTCGACGCCGCCTCCGACGCCGCCTCCGCCGACGCCGCCTCCGCCTGCGTCCGTTTCCGCAGATGCATCACCGGCGGATGAGCAGCGGGCCAGGATCCGTGACGACGTCGAGGGACTGCGGCTGCGGGCCAGTGTCGCGGCCTCCTGGCTCGAGACGAGCAGCCACTACGCCCAGCTGGTCAACCACGCGGGAGTTGTGCCGGTGACGGCCCGGTTCAGCCGCGAGGACCTCATGTTCCTCGGCGAGGCGCGGGGGCAGATGCTGCGGTTCGCCGACCTTGCCCTCCGCCTCATCGAGCTGCACCAGCCCGGCGACGCGGGCGGACTGAGCACTCACCCGTCCAGCCCGATCCTGCGGTGCAGAAGCTGCATGTGGCGCTGGCCATGCCCGACGTTCAGCATCGTCACAGAAGTTCTGGACCGTCCAGCTCCGACGTGACCCGCCCGGTCACCGCCGCCCGCCGCTCGCCGGTCGCCTCCGCCTCCGGGGACTGGACCATCCGTACCGGGCGGCTATCGTAAGCCCATGGGCAGAATCTTCCTGATCCTTATCGCAGCGCTGGTCGCGGTCATGGTGGTGTCGGCGATCGTCGCCACCCTGCACCTGCTCTTCGTGATCGCGCTGATTGCCGTGCTGGCCATCGGAGCGCTGCGGCTTAGCCGCGGCGTACGGCGGAGATCACAGCGCTAACAGCGGCCGGCTCAGCGGGACTCGCAGTCGTCCCCCGCTAGTTGCCAGCGTGCCCGGATAATGCCGGTGGCATCGGACGCGGGAAGCACCGCCCAGACGGTGGTCCCGAGATGGTCGCTGCGGACACCCCAGCTCGAGCACAGATGCTCGACGATGGCCAGCCCGCGGCCGCCGATCGAGGAGAGGGAGGGATGGAACGCGCGCGGCAGGGTCTCACTCCCCCCGTCGCCCACCGCGAGTTCTATCCAGGCCGGACCCAGCGCCCAGGACACCCGCAACCAGGCCCCAGGCAGCGGCCGGGCATGCAGGATGGCGTTACTGAGCAATTCGCTCACCACGAGCACGGCGTCCCCGATGGTGCCCGGGAAGATCCCGCAAGCACGGAGTTCCTTACGAAGTTGCCCACGGGCTGCGCCAACACTGGATGGCACGCACGGGAGCAGCACGACGCTCGCCTGACTCACCTCCATGCGCGTCCCGCCCCGTGGGCGCGACCGTGCCATCAACCCTGGTACCAGCGAAAATGCCCCGCAGGTTGGTCCCGGAAACCGCCTTCAGCCTCATGAGCATCTGCAGTCAATCAAGCAACACTTCGTCCCACTGCGGTCCGTGTTGCTGGCGTCACGAATCGCCGGCCAGTGCGCGCTTCCTCGCCACCGGCACGGTCGCCTCCGTTAACATTGGGTAGCAGAATCGTCACTGAAGGCATGAGGTGTCAGGACGGGCTACGCCCTGCAGCGCCTTCGGTGGCCCGGCCCACGGGGTGCCTTGGCCGGGAGTTCCTGGATGGGGTGAGTCGATGGACCGGGCGGGCCGCCGTCAGTCGCCTGACCTGCTGACTGCCGGCACCGCCAGCACGTCCGCGGATCCGGGCTCGGCCACGCACCGCGGCCGCGGGCCTGGCCTGGCCGAACGGAAGCAAGACGGCAGGACGCCACCGTGGGCACCGCCCGCGGGCCTGCCCGCCAGGCGCGGCCTGCCCTGGCCGCCCGCCGCCCGGTCCGTCGCCGCCAGTCCGGCAGCCCAGCACACCGCCCTGCTGCTCTGCTACCTGGCCGCGGGCGTAGCCGCCACGTGGCCCCGGGCCACGTACCTGACGGGCCGCCTGCCGTCCCAGCGCGACTCGGCCAGCTATGTGTGGGGCTTCTGGTGGGTAGCCCGGCAGGTCACCAAGCTCAGCAACCCATGGTTCACCGGGCACATGGCGGCCCCGGTGGGAATCGACCTGGGATTCCACAGTTTGATGCCGCTGCCGGGCCTGCTGATGACGCCCATCACCCTCGTATTCGGTCCGAGCGCCTCCTACAACCTCCTGGTCAGCGTCATTCCTGGTCTGCTCGGCTACGCCATGTACCGGGCGGCGCGGTTGTGGCTCCCGTCGCAGCCGGGCGCGATCGCCGCGGGCGCGTTCTACGGCCTCTCAGCGATGCTCGCGCAGGAGGACTGGTACCACCTGAACATCGCCGCGGGGGCGCTGTTCCTGCCCATCGCCCTCGAAGCGTCGGTGCGGCTGCGGCGCCGTCCCGGCGCGCGCCAGGCCATCATCCTGGGCGTCGTCATGGGACTGGCCGCGCTCACCGATCCCGAGTCTGTCGTCCTGGCGGCGATCCTGACCGTGCTGGTCCTGCTGCCCTGGCTGCTCCGGCAGCACTCACTCCCGGCGCTGCAGGCGACCGCGCTCGCCGTGCTGACCGGAGCACTGGTCGCCGCGCCCCAGATCGTCGCGATGGTGCAGGAACTTGCGGCAGGCAGTCTCGCCATCCCGCCGGGACTACTCGCGGTGACCTACCAGCACTACGGGGTCGGCTTGCCGGGGATGTTCGCCCCGACGCCCAGCGTGGCCGATTTCGGCCTGCACAGCCTGGCGGGCCCGTTCCTGCACAGCAAGGACAACGAGGGGCTGCCGATGTTCGGCGTGGTGCTGACCGTCACGGCCCTGGTCGGCCTGGCCACCGCGTGGCGCCGACGGAACGCCTGGCTGCTGGCACTGACCTGGGCCGGCTGCGCCACGCTGGCCCTCGGTACCTCGGTGTGGATCGCCAAGCGGCAGTACATCCCCTTCAGCCGGCCCTGGCATGGGGTACCTGCGTCGGCGATCCTGCCCTACACCTGGTTCGTCCGGATCCCTGGCCTGTCCAGCTTCCGCGAGGCCGACCGGCTGGCGATCCTCGGCCTGGTGCCCGCCGCCCTGCTCGCCGGCGCTGCGGTCGACTGGTTCCGCTACCACGCCAGGCCGCTGATTGTCGTGGTGCTCGCTCTCGGAGTGCTGGAGGCCGGGTATTCGGGGACCCCCAGGATCGGCTCTATGCCGACCTCACTGGCCAGGCTCGACGGTCCTATCGCGGCCGACCATTCGGGCTCCATCGTGGTGGACGTCCCGTACGGCCTCCGGGGAGGCATCCCCGAATACGGCGCCATGTACCCTCCAGAGGCGCTGGTGCTGGCCACCGCCGACGGCCATCCACGGGCGATCTCCTACACCTCACGGGTATCGGCCGCCACCCTCGCCGGGATCAGCGCGCACGCGTTCTACGCGAACCTGATCCATACCCAGCACTACAACCCCAGGCGTTACATCCCGCTTTCCGCGGCACAGGTGGCGGCGGCCCGTCAGGACGTCCGGGGCCTGCACGTCGGCTGGGTACTGGTCTGGCGCAGGAACAGCGCTACCGAGCACTACCTCGCGCAGACCGGATTCCGGTTCGACTACCGCGCTGGCCGCGTATTGGTGTACCGCCCGGCCTCCCGCTGACCGGCGGACCAGCCCGGCTGACGCCGCAGACGCTGTACCACCCGGCCTCCCGCTGACCGGCGCACCAGCCCGGCTGACGCCGCAGACGCGGCATCCAGATCGTCCCATCCAGGGCCACTCACGCATGGCTCAAACCGCCAGCCGCATCGCGCGGGCAGGATATTATCCGCTATGCCGTGACCGAGTCGTCGCCGTCGAGAAGGCCCGGTTTGCCTGATGACAAACTCCGGCGAGGAGAATTGATGGGTCGAGCAGGACGTGGCCTGCGGGCTCAGCTAGCCGGCAGCGCGTCCGCCACGGCGGTGCAGGACGGTAGTAGCGCACCGCTGGAGGCCGGCTCGCCCCACGGGCCGGTGGGCGATGCGCCAGCCGGGCCGGCCCCGGCCGGGACAGTGCCCGCCAGGGATGAGCCCGCCAGGGATGAGCCCGCCAGGGATGGGCCCACGGGGGACGTGCCCACGGGTGGCCGGCCGCGCGGGCTGGGCCGGGCCGGGCCGCTGGCCCGTCATCTCATCCTGCTGGCCTGCTATGTGGCGGCCGGGATCGCGGTCACCTGGCCGCGGGTCACCTACCTGGCTGGCCGCCTGCCCGACACCCGCGACGCCGGCGGTTACGTCTGGGACTTCTGGTGGGTAGCCCGGCAGATCTCTCACCTCGGCAACCCCTGGTCAACCAGCTACATCGCCGCCCCAGTGGGAACAGCCCTCGGCTACCACACCCTGATGCCGCTGCCTGGCCTGCTGATGACACCCATCACCCTGGCCTTCGGCCCCAGCGCGTCTTACAACCTGCTGTCCATAGCCTGCCCCGGGCTGCTGTGCTACGTCATGTACCGGGCCGCCCGGCTGTGGATCCCCTCGCAGACCGGCGCGATCGCGACCGGGGCACTGTTCGGCCTGTCGTCCATCCTGGCCTGGCGCAGCTGGTATGAGATCAACCTCGCCGCCGGGGCGTTGTTCCTGCCCATGGCCCTGGAAGCGGCCGTGCGGCTGCGCCGCAGGCCCGGCCGCCGCCAGGCCATCACCCTGGGCATAGTCATGGGTGCCGCCGTCCTCACCGACCAGGAATCAGCCGTCCTGGCCGCCATCTTGACGGCCCTGGTCCTGCTGCCCTGGATCGTGCGCCACCCGGTGCCCGCCCGCCTCTGGCCGCCGGCCCTCGCGACCGCAGTCGGTGCCCTGATCGCCACCCCCCAGATCATCGCCATGATCCAGCAAGCGCTGGCGGGTGGCGCGTCGTCACCCGCCAGCTATCTGGCCAAGAACTACGTCGACTCAGGAGCCGGGCTCCGCCAGATGTTCTCCCCGTCCCCGCGGATCGGCCACCTCGGCCTCGAGCACCTCGGCTCGCTCTATTACCGCCAGGGGCCGCCCAACCAGGTGGTGGTCACGTTCGGCGTGGCCTTGACCGTGCTGGCGCTGTTCGGGCTGGCGGTCGCCGGGCGGCGGCGCAACGCCTGGCTACTCGCCGCAGGCTGGGCGGGCTGCGCCGCCCTCGCCATCGGGTCCGCCGTCTGGATCGGCACGCAACCCCACGTCCCCGTCCCGCACATGTGGCACGGCACCGCCCTCTCCCAGGTCCTGCCGTTCACCTGGTTCGTGAAGCTGCCCGGCCTGTCCAGCTTCCGCGAGGCCGACCGGTTCACCCTCCTCGGCCTCATCCCGGCCACCCTGCTCGCCGGGGCCGCCGTGAACTGGCTCCGCTACCACGCCAGGCCCCTGCTCATCCCGGTCCTCGCCCTGGCGCTGCTCGAAACAGGGTGGTCAGGCAACCCTGGCATCGGCACCATGCCAACCGCGATGCCCGCGCTCGACGCCCCGATCGCGGCCGACCACTCACACTCCATCGTCGTTGACATCCCCTTCGGCATCCGCGGTGGCCTGCCCGTCATCGGCTCTGCGTTCCCGCCGGAATCGATGGTCCTGGCCACCGCCGACCACCACCCCCTCGCCGACGCGTTCATCTCCCGGATCCCCGCCACCACACTGAGCGGGATCGAGCACCACCCGTTCTACGCCGCCCTGCTCAACGCCGAAGGCGGCACCCACCCAACGACAACGGCACAGCGCAATGCGGCCCGGACCGACGCCAGCCGCATGCACATCGGCTGGGTGCTCCTGTGGCAGCCGACCCGGCACCTCACCTATCTCCTCCGGCACACGGGCTTCCATCTCGATTACCGGTCGGACGGCGTCTCGGTTTACCGGCACAACAAGATAAAGCCGTGATCACGTCTTATTTCAAAGTTCGCCGTTCCTCATGATTCGCCCGGGCTAGCCGGGGTGTCGCCGAGGAGCCCCTCGCTGGCCAGGCCCCGGACCAGGCCACGCAGGCCGGCCGAGAGACCCGCTCGTTCCTCGTCGGACAGGGAACCGATGATGCGGGCCTGCCTGGACTGCCAGGCCCGCCAGACCTGCGCCGCGATCAGGCGGCCCTCGGGCGTCAGGTAGAGCCGGATGTACCGCTGGTTCTCCTCGTCCCGGCCGCGCCGGAGCCAGCCTTTGCGCTCCAGGCCCGCCGCGAGGCGGCTCACGGTGCTCTTCTCCAGGCCGAGCAGGCTGGCCAGCTGGCCCTGGGCGATGCCACGCGCCGCGACCAGCTCAACGAGAGCCCTGGCCTCGGATGCCGACACCGCCGGAATGGGCGAATCGGACATCGGCCCCGCAGGATTCACCACCCGGAGCAGCTGCGCCAGTAGCCCGACCAGTTCCGTGTCATCGGTTGAGAAGTTCACAAGAACAGTTGTACCGCACAACTTTCTGGGTGGTACGTTTTACGCGTGATAGTTGCCCCCTACAACTCAGGTCCCGGGCCCGCTCGCTCCGGGCACCGGTCTGGGCTGCGAAGGGTGCGGGCGCCCGGCAGATGCCGTAGAGCACGCACCCGGACACGAACGCGGGCCGTAGGCTCACCGTCGTGAGAGATCACGGAAGGGTCAGCGGCGGCCCGGGCAAGCTTAGCGGCCTCAGCGGCGATGCCGAGCTCGCGGGCCTGGCCACGGCCATGGCGGTCCCGGAGGCCGCCAACGATGATGCGCTGCCGGCCGAGCCGCTGGCCGCCCTGGCCGCCGAATACGGCCTGAGGGAGGCTGCGGCGCGGCCGCCCATCCTCGGGTACATCGCAGATCTCTGGCAGCGGCGCCATTTCATCGTGGGCTTCGCCACCGCCCGTAATGTGGCGATGTACACCGAGGCCCGGCTCGGCCAGGTGTGGCAGGTGCTCACCCCCCTGCTGAACGCGGCCGTCTACTACCTGATCTTCGGCGTGATCCTGGGCACCAAGCGCGGCATACCCGACTTCATCGGCTTCCTGGTGGCCGGGGTCTTTATCTTCAACTTCACCCAGCGGTCGTTCATCATCGCCTCCCGGGTGATCAACGACAGCCTGCCGCTGATCCGGGCCCTGTACTTCCCGCGTGCCGCCCTGCCGCTCGGCTATGTGCTGATCGAGCTCGAGCAGCTGATGGTCTCGATGGTCGTGCTGGTCATCATCGTGCTGGCCGCCGGGGAACCGCTGACCTGGTACTGGCTGCTGGTGCTGCCAGTACTCCTGCTTCAGGCCATCTTCAATGTCGGAGCTGGGCTCATCCTGGCCCGCATCGGGGCCGGCGTCGACGACGTGAGCCAGTTGCTGCCGTTCGTGGTGCGGACGTGGATGTACGCCTCGGGTGTCATGTTCAGCATCCAGACGCTGAGCAGCCTCACCAGGCACCACAAGCTGGCCTATATCCTCCAGGTCAACCCGGCCGCCGTCTACATCACGCTGGTCAGGACCGCGCTGCTCAAGTCGCAGCGGCTGAGCATCCCTGGTGCCGCGCCGTACAACCACCGCCTGTGCACCCTTTACTACAACGAACCGGCCAAGCACCTCTATGACAGCGCGCACTGCGCGGCCCTCGTGAGCCATACCGACCTCTGGCTATACGCCGTGGGCTGGGCGATCTTGGCGCTCGTCATCGGGTTCTTCTACTTCTGGCGCGCGGAAGCGAGGTACGGCCGTGGCTAAGCCCATGGTGATCGTGGACGACCTGCATGTGGTGTACCGGGTCTATGGCGCGGGCGGCGACAAGGGAACCGCGGCCACCGCGCTGATGCGGATCATGCGCAAGCAGCAGCGGCCGTCCATTCGCGAGGTGCACGCCATCCGCGGCATGTCCTTCGTGGCCTACCGCGGCGATGTTGTCGGCGTGATTGGCCGGAACGGCTCGGGCAAGTCCACCCTGCTGCGCGCCGTGGCCGGGCTGCTGCCCGCAGAGCGGGGCGCCGTATACAGCGATGGCCACGCAGCCCTGCTCGGCGTGAACGCGGCGCTGCTCGACGACCTCACCGGTGAGCGGAACGTGATACTCGGCTGCCTCGCCATGGGCATGAGCCCGCAGGAGGTCAAGGAGAAGCATGACAAGATCGTCGAATTCTCCGGGGTCGGCGACTTCATCAACCTGCCGATGCGGGCCTACTCCACCGGCATGGGCTCACGGCTGCGATTCGCCATCGCCTCCTCCAAGAGCCACGACGTGCTGCTCATCGACGAGGCCCTGGCCACCGGAGATGCCGAATTCCAGCGTAAGAGTCACGAGCGCATCGACGAGCTGCGCCAGGAGGCCGGCACGGTCTTCCTGGTCGCGCACAACCTGAACGAGATCGCCGACACCTGCAACCGGGTGATCTGGCTGGAAAAAGGCCAGATCGTGCGGGCCGGGTCGGATGTCCCCGGAATCCTCGACGCCTACCTGGCGGCCTCCGGGAGCGAGCCCCGTTTCCGCCAGCTCCGCGAGGCCGCGGAAGCCTGATCAGGCGTCAGCCGCTCGCGCGACGCAGCTGCAGCCGCATGCAGGTGCCGCCGCCGGGCCGGGAACTGGCCGCCACCTCGCCGTCCTGCGCCCTCGCCAGCTGGCGCACGATATACAGTCCGAGGCCGATTCCGCCGAACCTGCGCCGGTCGCCGGTCTCGCCCTGGAAAAACCGCTCGAAGATCCGCTCATGGTCCCCGGCTGCGATGCCGATGCCCTCGTCCTGCACGGTGACCTCAATCCAGTCGCCCGCCACCCGGGCTGCCACCGAGACCGCACCGCCCTCAGGTGAGTACTTGAAGGCATTCTCCAGCAGCTGGCCGACGATGATGTCCGTGGCCATCTGGTCGCCGTGGGCCGTCGGCAGCCCGTCAGGAATGTCGGCCGCCAGGGTGTGCGCCTCGGACAGCGGGCGGAACGCCGTCACTGTCCCGCGCAGCAGGGCGGCCAGGTCGAATGGGCCGTTGGAGACCGTGAGCTGGTCCGCTCCCGCCCGCGAGCCGAGGAGCAGCTGCTCCACCAGCCGGCCCAGCGACCCGGCCCGCTCGGCGATGGTCTGCACCGCACTGCGGCGCTCGGCGTCGGTCAGCTTGTCCCACCGGCTCGCCAGCGTGCTCGCGAACCCCTGAACGACCGTGATCGGGGTGCGCAGCTCGTGACTGGTCGTGGCGAGGAACAGGTCCTTGGCCTCCTCGAGTTCCTTGGCCGCGGTCACGTCCCGGAAGTCAACGACCCGCTCGTTCCGGCCGTTCAGGTCATTGCACAGCACATCGAGCCAGCGGCCGGTGGGCAACCGGTGGGTCAGCTTGCCACCGCCGGGCTCGGGGACTGGGAACGGCAGCGGCCGCCCGGTGACCTCGTCGGCAGACATGCCGGTGAGTTCGTGCGCGGCTGGATTCCACTGCTGGATCAGCCCGTCACCGTCGAGCACCGCGATGCCGTCCGCGCTGGCGTCGATCACCGCGCGCTCATGGGCCCGCTGCCTGACGACCTCCTCGAAGGCCATCGCGTTGGTGAGGGCGACGCCCGCGTGGCCCGCCATCAGCTCCAGCAGTTCCAGCTCGATGTGCCCCACCTTCCGCCTGCTGTACAGCGCGTACAGCGCCCCGTAGGGCCGGCCGCCCACATGGGAGAGGCTCAGCGCGATCGTGTGCAGCCCGGGCAGCGCGGACCAGATCAGGTCGTCGAAGCCGCCGCTCTCATCGGTGGCCATCATCACTGTCTTGCCGGACCGCATCAGCTCGCCAACCAGGCTGGTGGGCAGGTCGGCCGTGCGGCCACGCAGGCTCACGGGCAGCCCGTCCATACTCACCAGCCGCAGCCTGCCGTCCTCCACGAGCACGAACCCGCCGGCGTCGGCGCCGGTCAGCTCGCGCAGGCTAGCGGCGATCCGGTCCAGCACGGCTTCCAGGTCGCGCTGTGCGGTCATGTCCGCGACCACGTCGCCGAGCTTGCGGACGACGCTGGCCCGCTTCGCTATGTGATTCCTGGCCGCGTTGTCCTCACCGGAGCGGTGGCAGACATTCACCCAGCCAATCACGTCGCCGGCCCGGCTGGTCAGCGCGCTGGTGTCAATACGCAGGTCAAGCAGGCTGCCGTCCTTGCGCGTCCGGCGGGTGGCGAACGAGATCTGGCCGCCGCTGCGGACCCGCTCCAGGACCGCGCTGTGCTCGGCTTCCAGCTCCTCCGGAATGATCGGCGGCTGCTGGCCGACCACCTCGGCGGCCGACCAGCCGAACATCCGCTCGGCCGCCGGATTCCACAGCAGGACCGTCCGGTCCGTGCTGAACGCCACGATCGCGTCGGCCGCGCATTCGATGACCGCACGCGCCGTCGCGTCCACCCGGTCCTGGTTGCCGGCCGGCGGCGTTTCGACCTCCACGTCCACATCGTGCCACCGCGACGCGGCCCCGGCTCGGAAAAGCCAAGGTCCGGGTATTTCCCGCGGCACACCGGGCGCCAAGGCCAGTAATCAGCGGATAAGCAGTCAGCGGACCAGCCAGGCGGTCCCTGGGCCGGTAGACGCGCAGGAGCCAAGGACCAGCCCGGTGCCGTTGACCGTGGCGTTCGCGGGGTCGCTCAGGCACAGGCCCGATTTCGGGTTCTGCAGCTTGACCGCGGAGCCGTCGGCGAGCAGCCGCCACTGCTGCGCGGCGGTGCCGTTACAGGCGAACAGGTCCGCCACGGAACCGATCGCCGTCCCGCCGTGGTAGATATCCAGGCACCTCCCGCTGGTCCGCACGGTGCCATCAGGCTGGACGGCCCACTTCTGCGCCCCGTACCCGTTGCACGCCCAGATCTGGACCTTGTTGCCGTTCGCCACGCTGCCGTACCTGTTGTCCAGGCACCGCCGAGCGACCTGCGACAGTACGGGCCCGGCGGGCAGCGTCCATTTCTGGCTGGGGCGGCCGTTGCAGGTATATATCCACAGCGCGACGCCGTCGGCCGCGGAAGAATAGGGGTCATCCAGGCACGCGCCGGACCCTGCGTTGACCAGTTCGCCGCCGGTTCCCGCCTCCCACTGCTGGCTGGCCGCCGTGCTGCAGGCGGCCAGCACGACCTTGGAGCGGCTCGCTGTCCCGGTGGCCGCCAGGCACAGCCCGTGGATCTGGATGGTCCCGTCCTCGGCTATCGACCAGTTCTGGTAGCTCCTGCCGTTGCATGACCACGTCTCCACGGTGGCCCCGGCCGCGCGGCTGTCGCCCGCGTCGGTGAGGCATTTGCCGCCCAGATCCAGCGCCACCGCGCCGGCCGCGCTGGTGGGCAGCACCTGGATGACCGTCCAGGTGAAGGAGGCCGACCCGGTGAGGGCGCCGGAGGTCGCGGTGACCTTGACGTGATACACCCCCGCGGTGGCGGCGGTGCCGGCGATCTGCCCGGTGGCCGCGCCGATGCTCAGCCCCGGCGGCAGCCCGCTCGCGGTGTACGACGGCGCCGCGCTGCCGGCGACTCCCAGCATGGCCGGCTGAACCGGCGCCACAGCCGCACCCTGCCTGGCCGCCTGGTCGCCGGGATTGAAGACGGGGACCGAGTGCATGTTGAGCTCATCCAGGTCGGTGCTCCGGCTGGTGGCGATCCCCGGTACCGTGCCCGCGCTGGTGTACTGCCAGATGGCCCAGGTACCCCAGCCGACCGGCAGCGGCGGGCTGGCCGCCGTGGTGTACGCGGCGACCCACAGAGGGTCCTCTCCCAGGGCCGCGCTGCCGGCGCACGTGTTCCACCAGTCCGCGGTGGTATAGAGAACCGGGAGCCGGCCCGTCTTCCGCCGGACCTCGCTGCTGAAGGCGGCGACCCATGACGTCATAGCCGGCCGGCTGAGCCCGTAGCACTCGTTGGTCCGGTCGGTCGCCGAGTACGGGTCGTACTCGATGTCCAGGCCGATGGGCGCCACCCGGCCGCTCTGATCCGCGGCGTGGGCGATCACGTAGTCGGCCTGGGCAGCGCCGCCCGAGGCATTCGGGATGGCGAACTCGTAGCCGATTACGGACAGTTTGGCCTTCTCCGCGCCCGCCAGGTCCGCCGCGCGATACGGGTTAGCGTAATAGTTTCCCTCGGCGGCCTTGATCGCCGTGAACTTGTATCCGGCCGCCGCGACCATGGACCAGTTAATGGCACCACCATTCACATGCTGGTAGGACGCGACATCCACGCCGCGCACCGCCGCCGTGGCGGCCGCGCCCTCCGGGGATGCCAGAGCCGGGGATGCCAGGCCCGGGGATGCCGCACCGGGCCCGACCGGGTGCGCCAGGCTGGTCGGGCTGGCCGGGCCGGCGAGTGCTCGCAGCAGCTGGGGCGAGTGTGCGGCGCCAACGTTGAACCGGTCGACCTGTGGCGGGCTGGCCAGTGTGGCGGCCGGGGCAGCGGCCGGCGGCAGCGCGGCGACCCCGAGCACCGCCAGGCCGGCTACCGCGGCAAAACCACCCGCGCGTCGCAATGCAACGGAACAGACAAAGCGCATGAGTAACCCCCGATGACGGCCCGCCGCGCGGGTCATGGTGAACGGCGAGCGTCATGATGGCAGTCCCGCGCCCTCATTCGTGGCGAAACGCGGGGAAATTAGTCAGGAATCACCATGTGCGTTATTGGCCGACCCCGACTGCTGGCCGGGGCTTCATTTCGTGCAATTCAGACAATAGTCCCCTGCTGTCACTTAGTGGAATGACAGAAGTTATTCTCTGAGCACCAATGTGAACTATGTGAACAGCACGCCGGGGTTGAGCACGCCCGATGGATCGAGCGCGGACCGCACGGCGCGCATGGCGGCGATCTCTCCGGGGGACCGGCTCAGATGGAGCAGCCCGGCCTTGGCCCGGCCGATGCCGTGCTCAGCCGAGATCGTCCCGCCGTAGGCGGCGGCCAGCCGGAGCACCGCCTCGTCGACTGCCTCGTCCGCCGGATCGGGACCGAGCACGTTGACATGGAGGTTCCCCGCGCCGATGTGGCCGAACACGATCACCCGGCAGTCCGGGCCGCCGGCGGCCCGCACCGCCCCGTCGAGTTCCCCGCGGAATTCAGCGATCCTCCCCAGCGGGATCGCCACGTCCATCTTGTGCGGGACCCCAGCCTTGCTGATCGCTTCCGTGTGCCGTTCCCGGTAGGCCCACAGGGCGGCGCGGCCGCTGCGATCCAGCGCGACCGCCGTATCGTCCGGCAGCGCGACCTCCCCGAGCCGTTCGGCCTGCTCCGGGGGTCCGGCGATCTCGGCGAGCAGGTAGCCGGGGTGCGGCCGGTGCAGCGGCAGGGGCAGCCCGGCCGCCTCCCGGACCAGGTCGAGCCCGGCCGCCTCCAGGTACTCCGCCGCGCGCAGGCCAGGCAGGTGCGCGCGGATCTCGGCGTACAGGTCCGCTGCCGCCGCGACGCCGCTGACCCCGGCGAGCACGGCCGCCGCGACCGGCTCCGCAGGCCACAGCCGAAGCCGCGCGGCGGTGATCACGGCGAGTGTTCCCTCGCTCCCGGCCAGGAGCTGAGCGAGGTCATAGCCCGTGTTGTCCGCGGCGAGGCCGGCCATCCGGGACAGCACGGATCCGTCGGTGAGTACCGCCTCGACACCGAGCAACTGCGCGCGGGTGGGCCCGTACCGGATCGTATTGATGCCGCCGGCGTTCGTGGCGATGGTGCCGCCGACGGTCGCCGAATCCCTGGCGGCCAGATCGACGCCGTATTCCAGGCCGGCCGCGGCGGCGTGCGCGCGGAGTTCCGCGAGTGTGACACCTGCGCCCGCGGTGACCTGGGCGGCGAGGGTGTCCACCGGATCGAGCGTACGTAGCCGGCGGGTGGACAGCACGACCGCGGGCGGCTGTCCACCTGCCCCGGGCACTGACCCGCCGACCAGCCCGGTGTTGCCGCCCTGGGTGACAACCGGCACGCCCCGGTCCGCGCAGCACCGCAGCACGCCCGCCACCTCCTGCGCAGAGCCGGGCCGGGCCACGCACCGGGCCGCTCCCGTGTAGCGCCGGGTCCAGTCCCACAGATACCCGTCCAGCAGGTCAGGGTCGGTGAGTACATGCTCCGCACCGACGGTCGTGGCCAGCTCGCCCTCCAGGCTGCTCATGAGGACAGCCTCGCATGTGATCGCGGCCGGCCCGCGGGAACCGCCCCCTGACGCGATGCGTCAAATCGCCATGAGACTCTCCTGGCGTCGAGCACGTACCAGTGCTCTGTACGTTCTCTCGATGGCGCTATGCGTGGCCGCGGTGGCCGCGTGCGGCAGCGGGGCCGGCCCGGCCAGCTCCGGCGGATCAGCCAGCTCGGGCGGCTCAGCGGCCTCGGCGACCCCGAGCGCGGCAGCGGCCAAGGTCTCGCTCCTGATCGAGGTGACCCCGCGCCCCGGCGCGAAGGCTGAGCGCTGGACTCTGCAGTGCGAGCCAACCGGCGGGACGCAGCCCAATGCGGCCGCCGCCTGCCACGAGCTGCTGACCGCGACGCGGCCGTTCGCGCCGATCCCGCGCGGCATCATGTGCCCGATGGTGACCACCGGCGAGCAGACGGCAGTCATCAGAGGAACGTGGTTCGGCTCCCCGGTGGACGAGACATTCTCCCAGCTCAGCGGCTGCGCGGCGATGCGCTGGGAGGAACTCGGGCAGGTCTTCAGCCCGATCCACTGAGGCCCGTCCGACCCGGCCGGCGGCGCCGCGGCCACCGGAGCAGGCCCGTGACTACCTCAGCAGACGCGACATCCGCCGGTCAGCCAGCGGCTTCCCGCCGGTCTGGCAGGTCGGGCAGTATTGCAGCGCCGAGTCCGCGAAGGAGACCTCGCGCACCGTGTCGCCGCACACCGGACACGGCTGGCCCGCCCGGCCGTGTACCTGCAGGCCGGACTTCTTCTCCGCCTTCAGGTCACCCGCGGCCAGGCCCGCCGACCGTGCGATCGCGGTCCGCAGGCAGGTGATGATCGCCTCGTGCAACCCGGCGACCTCGTCCGCGGTCAGGCTCGCGGCCAGCTTGAACGGGGACATCTTCGCCGCGTGCAGCACCTCATCCGAGTAGGCGTTGCCGATCCCGGCGATGATCTTCTGGTCCCTGAGCACGCCCTTGATCTGGGTCCGGCGCCCGGCGAGCAGCCCGGCCAGGACCTCGACGGTGAAGGAGTCCGCCAGCGGGTCCGGACCGAGGGCGGCCACACCTGGTACCTCGGCGGGATCGGCGACCAGGTAGACGGCCAGCCGCTTCTGGGTGCCCGCCTCCGTCAGGTCGAATCCGGCGCCATCGGTGAACCGGAGCCGGAAAGCGAGCGGGCCCTTGCCCGGCCGGGGCGGCTCGGCCGGCAGATTCTCCCGCCATCGTAGCCAGCCCGCCCGCGCCAGGTGCATGACGAGATGCAACGGCCCGCTGCCGCCCGCCCCATCCAGCCCGGCGGCGGGAGCCAGCGTCACCAGGTCGAGAAACTTGCCGTGGCGCTCGGCGGTGTCGATGACGCGCCCGCGCAGGGCGGTCAGGTCGGGGCGGTAGGTCTTGAGGACTGAGATCGCGGCGCTGTCCGCCCGGTCGATTACCCGCCCGGCCACCCGCTCGCGCAGGTAGATGGCGAGCGACTCGACCTCAGGGAGTTCCGGCACACACCAATTCTGCCTCGCTCCAGCAAGTGCTGGTCCCGGCCCGGGACCTCGCCCGGCGGGACAGCGGGCCCTGCGCTCTTCCCAGCTAGCGCCGGCGCGTGCATCCTCATCTCAGGACGCCGCTGATGCCGGAGAAAACGAGGTCCATGGCGAAGAGGCCGGGTCAATGCCAGGAACAAGCCCAGGAACAAACACTGCGCCGGGCGCGGCCGCGCGGCATGATGAGCCCGTCGGGGACACGCCCGCGCACCCGTCGGGACAAGCCCGCGCATGACTAGGTTATTTGCTTGAGCGAAACTAACATATTTGGAAGTACCTCCGGTGCACCGACATGGACTCACAAGGACGCGAAGCCATGGAACAGGCAGAGCCTCATCCAGG
This sequence comes from Streptosporangiaceae bacterium, assembly GCA_033854735.1. Classification (GTDB taxonomy): domain Bacteria; phylum Actinomycetota; class Actinomycetes; order Streptosporangiales; family Streptosporangiaceae; genus JAWWPY01. Next base: position 67,169 of record JAWWPY010000431.1, read on the forward strand.
CCAGGGCCAGCCTGCCGAACCAGGTCGCCGGGACCGCCGTGAAGCGGCCCTGTCCCGGCCCACCCCGTCCGGCGACCTGGATCATCCGGTCGTGGCTGGCTACGACGGGTCACCGTCGAGCCGCCACGCGCTCGCCTACGCCGCCGGGATGGCCAGGCGGCTGGGACGCCCGCTGCTGGTCGCGTACATCTGCTCGCCGGGTATCTACTGCGAGCCACTGACCGGGCAGGTCATAGGCGCGGGCCGGGACGCCGAGGAGATGGAGCGCTGGCTCGTCACCGAGCTCGACGAGGTCTGCGACCGGGCGGGCCTGGACGTCCGGGTACTGACCCGCCGCGGCAGCCCGGCCCGGGAACTCGCCGGGGCGGCCCGGGAGTTCAGCGCGGATGCCCTGGTGATCGGCGCGCCCGGGCACGCCTGGCACCATGTGGCCGGCTCGGTCCCCGGCTGGCTCGCCAGGCACGCGCACTGTCCCGTCATCGTCGTGCCCTGACCGGTTCGACCCGGAGATGGCGACCCGGCTGGACGGCCAGCATTTTCGCTTTGCCCGGAATTGTCCCGAAGTGGGACGGCTGACCGCCGGCACCGGGGTTGGCGACCTGCCCAACCGTGATCCAGACAGGTGGTCCGGGCGCATAAGCTGCAGCCCAGAAGACCTGGTGGGCGAGGAGGGATTTGAACCCTCACGTCCTTGCGGACACACGGACCTGAACCGTGCGCGTCTGCCGTTCCGCCACCCGCCCTAGGCAAGGAGTCAGGTTAGCACGTCTTCGACCGGCCCCTCGCCGCCGATACCATCGGATGCGGACACGGAAGGAGGTACCCGGGTGGGAGTTCTTCAGCGCTTCGAGCGCAGGCTCGAGGGCATGGTGGAGGGTGCCTTCGCGCGAGCGTTCAAGTCCGAGCTGCAGCCGGTCGAGGTGGCCAGCGCGGTGCAGCGCGAGATGGATGACCGCGCCGCGATCGTGGCGCAGGGCCGGACCCTTGTGCCAAACGACTTCGTGGTGGAGTTGGCCGATAGCGACTTCGAGCGCCTCGAGGTGTACGCCGACAACCTCGGTATCGAGTTGGCCACGCTCGCCCGCGAGCATGCCAGGGAGCAGGGGTATTCGTTCGTAGGACCGGTGCGGATGCGCTTCGAGGGCGTACCGGACCTGACCACGGGCACCTTCCGGATCCGCTCCGGAGTTATCCGTGGCACCACCGTCGAGGGCGGCGAGATCCGCCGGCCCAGCAGCGACCTGCCCCGGCCGCCCGGGTCCTTCGGCGGCCGGCCAAGGCTGCTCGTGTCCGGGCCCGAGCCCGGGGCTGATGGCAACACCCAGCGCACCTACGAGCTGAATGCACCTGTGACCATGCTCGGCCGCGGGACCGACTGCGACCTGCGCCTGGTCGATCCGGGGGTCTCGCGGCACCATGCCGAGCTGAGGGTCGAAGACGGAGAGGTGGTCCTCGTGGACCTCGGCTCCACCAATGGCACCTTCGTTAACGGACAGCCGGTCCGGCGGGTGTCGCTGAATGACGGCACACAAGTAACACTTGGGCGGACGACCCTGGTGTTCCGCAGAGACGGCATCTATTGATACCCAGCAGGGATAAGACTGACCGAACAACCAGCACCGGCCACGGCCACCCCGAGGACACATGACCCGATGAACGCGCTCACTCTCACCCTCGTCAGGCTCGCGTTCCTCGCGGTCCTGTGGTTGTTCGTCATCGCGGCGGTGGGCGTGGTACGCACGGACCTGTTCGGCCCTTCCACGTCCGCGCGTAAGCAGCGGCGGCAGCCGCGACCCCGCCCCGTCAAGCCACCCAGATCCCAGCGGGCCGGACGCGGTGAGCCACAGCGCCTGCTCGTCACGGCCGGTGCCCTGGCCGGCACCAGCCTCGGGCTTACTGAGCAGCAAATCACCATCGGTCGGGCGAATGATGCCACGCTCGTGCTCGACGATGACTACGCTTCAAGCCGACATGCCCGGCTATTTCCTCAGGACGGTCAGTGGATCGTTGAGGACCTCGGGTCCACCAACGGCACGTACCTTGACCGCCAGAAGGTAACGCAGCCGACACCGGTGCCGGCAGGCGTGCCGATCCGCATCGGCAAGACCGTTCTGGAATTGCGCAGATGACACTTGCACTGCGGTACGCAATCCGCTCAGACGTCGGTCTCCTCAGGGAGGGGAACGAGGACGCGGCGTATGCAGGCCCGCGCCTACTGGCCGTCGCCGATGGCATGGGTGGCCACGCGGCCGGCGAGGTCGCCAGCGCCGCCACCATCTCGGCCATCGCCAGGCTCGATGATGACGTGCCTGGCAACGACCTTCTCGACGCGCTCGCTGACGCGGTCACCGACGCCAACCACGCGCTGCACGACATGGTCGCCGCCGATCCCGCGATCGAGGGCATGGGCACCACCCTGACCGCCATGCTCTGGTCCGGCTCGCGGATGGCCCTCGTCCACATCGGCGACTCACGGGCCTACCTGCTCAGAGGCCGCGAGTTCCACCAGATCACGCACGACCACACGCTGGTCCAGACGCTGGTCGACGAGGGCCGGATCAGCCCCGACGACGTCCCCACCCACCCGCAGCGCTCGATGCTGCTCCGGGCCCTGGATGGCCGGGCGGACGTCGAACCGGACCTGTCGCTGCGCGAGGTCAGGGCCGGCGACCGGTACCTGCTCTGCTCCGACGGCCTGTCCGGGGTGGTCAGCGAGGAGACGCTGCACCAGACACTGGCCACCGTCGCAGACCTCGACGACGTCGTGCTGCAGCTCATCGAGCTGGCCATCAGGGGCGGCGGCCCGGACAACATCACCTGCATCGTCGCGGACGTCGTGGACAGCGCCACCGGGCCGCTGCCGCCGAGTGACGTCTCGGTCATGGTCGGCGCGGCCTCCAATGGCACCGGCCGGCTCCCGCTGCACACCGACAGCCCAGCCGGGCGGGCCCACCTGCTCACCCAGACCGCGCCGCAGGCCGCCATAGCGGTGGCGATCGCCCATGACGACCCGGTCCCGCGCAAGCCGGGCACCCACGAGGAGGACCCGGTGCGCCGCCGCCGGTGGCCACTGGTCACCTCGGCCCTCGCTGTCCTGGTCATCCTGGTTATCGGCGGGGCGTACGCGGGATGGCGCTACACGCAGGACCAGTACTACGTGGGCACCGACAGCGGAAAGGTCGTGATCTACCGCGGCATCACGCCGAAAGTCGCCTGGGTGAGCCTGTCCAAGGTGTACCAGCACACCAGCATTCCGCTGGCCATGCTGCCGACCACCGACGTTCAGTCGATCCGCTCGACGATCCCGGCCAGCGGGCTGGCCGACGCGCAGCGGATCCTGGGCAACATCCGCAGTGACTACCAGCGCTGCCAGAATGCCTACGGCAAACTGCAGGCCTGGGAAAAGCTCCCGGTCAAGACGGTCAAGGGGAAGGTCGTCCCGAAGCCGCCCATGCCCACCATCCCGCCCGACTGCCCGGCGCCGCCAGCCAGCGTGCTCAGCGGGGGATCTTCGTGAGCGCCGTCACCACTCCTCCTGGCGAACCGCTGGGCGCTGGCCCCTCCACTGCCCCGGTGGCCCTGCCGGGCGTGGTGGCCATGCCGCGCGGCAGGCGCCGGACCGAGCTCACCATGCTCGTCTTCGCGGTCGCCGTGGTCATGCTCGCCTACGCCAGCGTCGGCCTCGGGCTGAACGGCCAGGTGCCGCCCGGGACATTCGAGTACGGCCTGTCGTTCGCGGTCCTCGTGGGCGCGGCCCACCTGGCCGTCCGGCGCCTGGCACCGTGGGCCGACCCGCTGATGCTGCCGCTCGCCGCCCTGCTCAACGGCCTCGGCATCGTGATGATCTACCGGTTGCAGGAGTCCGGACGGGGTGGGAACCCGGGGAACGTGATCAGCACGATGACCACGTCGACCACCGCCTTCCAGGTGATGTGGAGCGCTTTTGGCATCGTGGCCTTCGTGGTCGTGCTGGCCGTGGTCCGGCAACCGCGGACCCTGCAGCGCTACACCTACACGCTCGGCGCGATCGGCCTGGTGCTGCTGGTCATCCCGGCGCTCCTGCCCAACTCCATGAGCTCGATCAACGGCGCCAAGGTGTGGATCATCGTGGGCGGCCTCGAGGTCCAGCCCGGCGAGTTCGCGAAGCTGGCGCTGGCCGTGTTCTTCGCCGGGTACCTGGTGAGCAAGCGCGACGTACTGGCGCTCGCCGGCCGCCGGGTGCTCGGCATCGACCTGCCCCGGGTCCGCGACCTCGGCCCGGTGCTCATCGCCTGGGGCGCCAGCCTCGTCGTCCTGGTCTTCGAGACCGACATCGGCACCTCCGCCCTGTTCTTCGGCCTGTTCGTGGCGATGCTGTATGTCGCCACGCAGCGCACGTCCTGGCTGCTCATCGGGGTCATCCTGTTCGGATTCGGTTCCTACATCGCCAGCAAGCTCTTCGGCCATGTCGGCGAGCGGGTCACCGTCTGGCTGCACCCATTCGCGGGGAACAACCCCTTCACCATCGCCTACCAGCCGGTGCAGGCCCTGTACGGGCTGGGCTACGGCGGCGTGCTGGGCCGGGGATTCGGCCAGGGCCAGCCCTACTGGACTCCGCTGGCGCAGAGCGACTTCATCATCAGCGCGTTCGGCGAGGAACTCGGCGTGACCGGGCTGATGGCGCTGCTGCTCATCTACGGGCTGATCGTCCAGCGGGGACTGCGCGCCGCGATCGCGGTCCGCGACCCGTTCTCCAAGCTGCTGGTCGGCGGGCTCGCGTTCGTGCTCGCCCTGCAGGTGTTCGTGATCGTCGGCGGGGTGACCCGGCTGATCCCGCTGACCGGGATCACCACCCCGTTCCTGTCGCAGGGCGGTTCCTCGCTTGTCGCCAGCTGGATGATGATCGCGCTGCTGATGCGGGTCAGCGACACCGCGCGCCGGCCCGCCCCGCAGCCGATCCAGGACGAAGGGATGACGCAGGTGGTGAGAGCCGGATGAGCGACCAGGCGACCGGGCTCCGGCCGGACCAGGGCAGGCACCAGTCATGAACCGAGCACTCCGCCGGATCTCACTGGCCTGCCTCGTGATGTTCGTCCTGCTTCTGGTGAACGCGAATTACGTGCAAGCGTTCGAGGGGAACAGCCTGGCCACCCAGAAGGGCAACGCCCGCACGTTCTCCGAGCAGTTCCAGTACCAGCGCGGCGCCATCGTCACCGCGGACAACAAGGTGATCGCGGACTCGCGCGCGGTCAAGGGCATCTACAAGTACCAGCGGTATTACCCCGCGGGACCTGAGTACGCGCCGGTCACCGGATTCGACTCGATCTACAGCGAGACCGGCATCGAGCAGGCGGAGGACCGGCAGCTGTCCGGTTCGGACCCGGCGCTGGCGGTGCACAATCTGATCGACCTGGTCACCGGGAAACCCAAGAAGGGCGCCACGGTCCAGCTCACCATCAACTCGGTGGCGCAGCAGGCGGCGTACTCAGCGCTCACCACCATGGGCCGGGAGGCTGGCGTGGTGGCGCTGAACCCGCAGTCCGGCGCGGTGCTGGCGCTGGCGTCCTACCCGACTTTCGATCCCAACCAGCTGGCCACGTTCGACGGCAACCAGCTCAACAAGGTAGACAAGGCGCTGATCGCGGACCCGCACCACCCACTGATCAACAACGCCATCAGCACGACGTTCCCGCCCGGATCCACTTTCAAGATCGTGACTAGCTCCACCGCGCTGTCCAGCGGGAAGGTGGCAGATGCGAACACGCCGGTCTCAGCACCGACCAAACTCACCCTCCCGGACACCACCAATCAGCTGATCAACGACAGCGGTGCGGCATGCAACAACGGGAGCAACCCGAGCGGCAACGGCAAGGTGCCGCTCATCTACGCCTTCACCGTCTCCTGCAACACCGTGTTCGGCGCCCTTGGTGAACAGCTCGGCGGCGCCGCCCTCCGGGACCAGGCCAACAAGTTCGGCATGAACGACCCCAACCTGACGATCCCGCTGCCCGTCGTGCCGAGCAACTACCCGCCGGTGTCGGCCCCCAGCCTCACCGCTTACTCGGCTATCGGCCAGTACAGCGACACGGTGACGCCGCTGCAGGAGGCGATGTTCTCCGCCGCCGTGGCCAACAACGGCACCCTGATGAAGCCCTATCTGGTCCAGAAGATCACCGCACCGGACCTGACCCCGGTCTTCGCGGCCAGCCCGAACACGTTCAGCACCGCGCTGACCCCCGCCGCCGCATCTCAGGTCAAGCAGATGATGATCAGCGTGGTGCAGTCCCCCGTGGGTACCGCGCACGCCACCGCGTTCCGGTCGAACATTGAGATCGCCGGGAAGACCGGGACGGCCCAGAACGGCGTCAATAACTCAGGCCTCGATGACGCCGTGTTCACCTGTTTCGCGCCGGCCAACAACCCGCAGATAGCTGTCGGCGTCGTGGTAAAGGGCGGTGGTTTCGGCGCTGACGCGGCCGCGCCCATCGCCGTCAAGATCATTGAGGCCTACCTGGCCTCCCAGGCGAAGCAATGAACGCCGGACGCATGAGATCCGTGAAATGAGAGCGATGCGCAGCAGGCCAATGACCGACGCGACACGCCCTATGACGCAGGATGGTTACTGACGTGCCAGACATGATTCAGTCCCGCCTCCTCGGCGGCCGTTACGAGCTCGACGGTGTCGTCGGGCGGGGCGGCATGGCCGAGGTGTACCGTGCGCGCGACATCCGCCTCGACCGCGTGGTCGCGGTCAAGACGCTGCGCGAGGACCTGGCCCGGGACGCGACCTTCCAG
>JAWWPY010000432.1:0-7109 GCA_033854735.1 Streptosporangiaceae bacterium
CCTGGGTCGGGACGATCAAGCCGCCCGGGCCGGACGCGGTGCCCGCCGGGACCGCCCTCGCCGGGACCGCCCTCGCCGGGACCGCCCTCGCCGGGACCGCCCTCGCCGGGACCGCCCTCGCCGGGACTGCCCCCGCCGGGCGCGCGCTCGCTGATAACAGTGCGGCCGGCGGCGCGGCGGGCAGCGGCGCGGCGGGAAGCACCGCCATGAGCGGGACCAGGCCGGTCAGCCCGGCCGCGGCCGCGAGGCGCCGCCACCTCGCCCACCATGAACTGCCCGATGTCATCGGCATGCCGGACCTCCTCCGCAGAACTCAGGATGGATGGATCACGGCAGCGGAGCCGCCGCCCCGGCGCTCTGGTTCCGCAGCCGCGAGAACTTTTCCGTTGCTGAGAAATTCAAGGCCGCTGGCCGCCCCGATAGCAGGGCTGATTGTGATGGTCGGATCGAGCGGCGAGGTGTCGGCGATCGCGAAGGACTGCCCGAGCTGCTCGAGGCCGGGCGTGGTCGGTGCGGCGATGAAGGCTGGTTCGGCCTGCGTCACCGCGCTGTTGCGCTGGGAGGCCCGCGGCGCCGCGATGGCCTGGGGGAGCGTCATGCCGAAGTCGATGCGGTTGAGCAGGATCTGCAGCACGGTCGTGATGATCGAGGCGCCGCCCGGCGAGCCGACCGCGAGCCACGGCCGGCCTGACTTGAGCACGATCGTCGGCGACATGCTCGACCGGGGCCGCTTGCCCGCGGCGGGCAGGTTCGGGTCGGGCACGCCCGGCTGCAGCGGTGCGAAGTCGAAGTCAGTCAGCTCGTTGTTCAGCAGGAACCCGCGGCCCGGGACCACGATGCCGCTGCCGCCGAGTTCCTCGATCGTGTTGGTGTAGGACACGACGTCACCGGAACGGTCGGTCACCACGAAATGATTGGTGTTCGTGCCCTCATCGGGCTGGCGTGCCGTGGCCGGCGCCGCCGGGGTGCATCCGCCCGGACCCGCGAACGGATCTCCCGGTGCGACCGGGCTGATCAGCGCCTGGCCGGGGTTGATCAGGCATGCGCGCTGGCGCCCGAAGCCCGTGGACAGCAACTGCTTCAGCGGCACGTCCCCATAGGCCGGGTCGCCGATATACCGGTTGCGGTCGGCGAAGGCCAGCCTGGTCGCCTCCAGGTAGTGGTGCAGCGCCTGCACCGGGGTCATGGCCCGCAGGTCGAAGCTGGACAGGATGTTGAGCGCCTCTCCGGTGGTGGTACCGCCGCTGGAGGAGGGTGCCATCCCGTAGACGTCATAGCCGCGGTAGTTCACGTGCGTCGGGGCCCGCCGGAGCGCCGCGTAATCACGCAGGTCGCCGATCCGCATCAGGCCCGGGCGGGGGGTCAGCGTGGCCCCGGGGGCGAGCGGCAGGTTCTCGACGGTGTTCACGATGTCACCGCCGAGTGGGCCGCCGTAGAAGTCGGCGACGCCCCGCTGCCCGATTTCGGCGTAGGTGCCCGCCAGCTGCGGATTGCGGAAAATCGATCCGACCGCGGGAAGCTGCCCGCCGGGCAGGAACAACTGCCTGGTCGAGGCGAACTGGGCGAACCTCGCGGCGTTCTCGCGGACCTGCTCGCGGAAGGTCGCGTCCACACCGAACCCCTGGCGCGCGACGTCTTCGGCCGGGCGCAGGACCTGGGCCAGGCTTTCCGTGCCCCACTCGTCCAGTGCCTTCTGCCAGGTCATCAGCGTCCCTGGCACCCCGACGGACAGACCGCTGGTGACCGCGACGGGGAAGGCGAGCGGCTTGCCGGTAGCCGGGTCGATGAACAGGTCAGTGGCCGCCAGCCGCGGCGCCGTCTCCCGGCCGTCGATGGTCGAGACGCGATGCGTGCGCGCGTCGTAGTAGACCAGGTAGCCGCCACCGCCGATACCCGCGACGAACGGATCGGCCACACCGAGCGTCGCGGCCACCGCCACCGCGGCGTCGATCGCATTGCCGCCGCCGCGCAGCACCTCCAGCCCGGCCGCAGTGGCCTCGACATCGTCGGAGGCCACCGCGCCTCCGGTGCCGACCGCGACCGCCTGCTTGGGCAGGTAGCTGACGGACCGCACGGCCGCCCCCGCCGGCCCGGGAAAACCTAAGGCACCTGAAGCAACGAGAAAAACCACGGCCGATGCCGAAGTCAGCACCCTCGGGCGTATTAGCATGCGCATTCCTCCGGACGGGCGGACTCTCCCAGGGACACCGGTCCGCGGGCGACCATTTCCGCTCAGCAACCGGCTAAACCACGGCCTGGGAGTGGGCCTGGCGCGGGTACCGGGAGAACCGCGGCCAGATGTCGAACTGCACGGGCCGCGGGCACGTTTCCATGGTTGTGCGGAGTTCACAGCGGCGTGTGGTGGCGTAGCCAGTGCTGTTTCTGCGGCTGATTGGCTACCTTCTGTGGATCCCGGGCTGCTTCGCGCTCATCGCGGCGGTGATCCTGCCTCTGGTCAGCTCCCGGCTATCACGCCGCGGCCGGGCCGCCGCGTCCTGGCCGCGGCTGAGCTGCGTGCAGGTCCGCGCTGACTCGGGACCGCTGCACGTGCATGGCACGAGCACCACTGGGCCGCCCGGGCCGCTCCGTGGCCGCCTGTCCGGGACCGACTGCGTCTGGTATAGCGAGCGGGTCTTCCGGCGGTACTGGATTACCCGGATGCGGTTCACCTACGACGACTGGGCCGAGGTCGATGTCTTGGTGGAGGAGGAGGTCTGGGCGTGGGATTCCGGCCCGTTCGCGATCAGGGACGATACCGGCAGTGTGCTGGTCGCCTCGGCGCTGCTTGAGCACACTCTCAATGCCCACGGCCATCCCAAGGAACGGGTCGTGGACGAGGTCCGTGATGAGGGCGCCGAGGCCTGGCGCTACCAGGGCGGCGGGCTGGGCACGCTGCTCGCTGGCCACCTGCTGCCCGCGGGGCTGCTCCACGGCTTCGCTGATCCCGCCGCCCGGACGGCCGGCTACCGCGTCCGGGAGGAGGTCCTCCCGGCGGGACTGGCGTTTCACATCTTCGCCGTACCGGGTGAGCTGGACGGCCGGCCCATCATGGCGACGCCATACCAGGATGTCTGGGCGATTTCCGCGGAGCCGATGCCGACATCGCTGGCCCGCGGCGGGAAGCGGTCGAGATCGTGGGCGGTCCGGTTCGGCCTGGTCGGCATCGCGTTCTTCGCCGTGTCGGCGCTGTTCCTGCTGCCGGGCGGCTGACCACCCGCCGCTGTCCCGTTCAGCCGCTTTCACCTGGTGCAGAGTTGAACTTCTCGGCACCGCAGCACGTGTAGATGGCACTTGGGGTAATCCTTGGCCTGCCGGGTGGCCGGGACTGGTGCGTGACCTCAGAGGTTGACGGCAGAATCGGGCTATAGGTCCGCATTGCCCCTGCGCGGTGGCAGCAGATCCGCCTGCCGGCCGGCAGCGCTGTGGGGATCGTCGAATCGGAGATCGTGGTGGCCAGCGGGGTTGCTTACGTGGGCAGTAACGACAGCAAGGTATACGCGCTGCACGGCTAGCGGGCGGCGGGCTGGTAGGTCACGGACACCACACCGGTGCTGAGGGTCCGCGAGTCCACGAGTTTGAGGCTGATTCGCTCGGTCATCTCCTCGAACAGGCGCATGCCGGAACCGAGCACGATTGGGTGGACCATCAGGGCGAGCTCATCGAGCAGCCCCTCGCGCAGCAGCGACCACACCAGCCTGGGGCTGCCCGGGATCTGGATGCTGCGCCCGGGCTGCGCCTTGAGCTTGAGTACCTCCTCAGCGAGATCGCCGGTGAGCAGGATCGAGTTGGCCCACTCGAGGGTGTGCAGGGTGCTGGACACGATGTACTTGGGCGTGTTGTTCATGAAGTCGGCCATCGGCACGTCGCTGCCCATCCCCGGCCACAGCGCGGCGAACTCCAGGTACGTGCGCCGCCCCAGCAGGATGGCGTCGGCCTGCGCGATCCCGGCGCCGATTATCTCGCCCATCTCGTCGTTGTAGAGCATCCAGTTTCCTCGCGAGGGCGCCTCCACCACACCGTCCAGCGAGATGGCCAGCCCCGCTACGATCTTGCGCATCGTTGCCTCCCCGGTAAGAGCACGGTTGATCTTCGGTGGTCACTGCCAACGTTTCAGACCGTGCTGAGCCTGGTAACTCATCGCCAGCCTCGCTCAGCCGGGCCCACCTGGGCCCGGCCGGCCGGGGAAGTGACCGCCGTGGAGGCGAGCGTCCGGCCGGTGCGGCCGGTCAGCTGCCGCCCACCCCGAGGACGGTGAGCAACACCAGGGTGAGGGTGGCGCCAGCGAACAGGCCGTGACCCAGGACGACAGGAGCAGGGAAGAGGCCTTCGGCGGGCGCGGCCGCGCGTGCGGCCTCCCGTTCCTCGCCGGTGCTCGCGCGCACGGCCGCGGTGAGCGCGCGCCGCACGACGATCCAGCGTCCCAGCATGGTCAGGCCCAGCAGGGCGACCACGCAGAGCACGGACAACGCGGCCCAGGCGAGTACGTCCCGGTCCGCGATCACGTAGGCGATCCACACGACCAGGCCGGAGGTGGCCAGCAGAACATGCCCGGTGATCACCGTGCGCGGCAGCCGGCTGATGGCCCCGCCCGGCGCGCTGACGTCGTATTCGATCAGCCAGATGACCAGCAGGTACAGCCCGGCGAAGGCGGTAATGAGCCAGGCGATCAACGCGACGACACTCATGATCTCTCTTTCCGGCAGCGTCGGCCGGGCTGCGGCCGCGGTTTTGCTGCCCCCGCGCTGGTGTCCTGGGATGCTGAGCCAGCGTTCCAGTCCGATGCGCCCCGTCCAGCGTCCGGGTCAGCTCTCCCCCCTGTTACGGACGGCCATGGATGGCGGTTCACCCCATCCAGCACCGGTCGTATCACGGCTGGTCACAGGCATCGGGAGTAGCCGGCCGCCCTGGACGCCGGGTTGTCAGGGCCGGTGGGGCGCCGACAGGGCGGCGGCGAGGGCGGTGGCGGGGCGGCGACAGAGCGCCAGCGGGGCGGCGGCGGGGGCGTCGGCAGAGCGCCAGCGGGGCGGCGGCGGGGGCGCCGGCAGGGCGGCGGCGGGGCGGCGGCGAGGGCGCCGGCAGGGCGCCGGCGGGGCGGCGACAGAGCGCCGGCGGGGCGTCGGCATGATCACGGAATATTCCGGACACATGGACCCAGAAATCTTCCGTGATCATGGTGGATGGACGGGTCGCCCGTTTCTTGGGCCCGGATTCTGATGTGCCGGAAACGGTTTCACGCGCCGCGATCTGCATCGACACCCGAGGATGCGAAGCGTGGACGTGACCGGCCTCCTTTTTTCGTTGTTATAGCTAATGATCGGTCGTTCTGCGTGCTGAACCGGGCGCACCAGGCGTCAAAATCTATCGGCGAGGGACGCGTAATTGGCTTGGGCACGGAACGTGAGCAGGTACGTGGCTATCGGTCAACTCCTGCTCCCGTCCGGCGACCCGGTGCTGGCACTTCGTGTCGGTGCAGACACAGGCGAGCTCGCAGGCTGAGCGGCGGCGCCAGGTCAAACTATTAACGGTTCATTAATGGAGCTGTTCGGTGACATTAAATATCGTCAGTACCGCACTAGTGACACGCGACGAAGGAGTCCGATGCACAGAATCCGTGATCTTGCTAAAGGATGGCGCAGCAATGCCCCAAGCCGCCTCCGCAGGCCACTCACCGCGACCTTGCTGGCCATTGCGCTGACGGCCACGATGTCAGCATCCGCGCTGAACAGGGCCCCTGCCTCGGCCAGCGGCGGCCCGGGCTACCTCGACGCCAGCCTTTCGGACCAGGCCCGGGTCAGCGACCTGCTCGGCCGGATGACGCTGCCGGAGAAGATCGGCCAGATGGTGCAGATCGAGCAGAGCAACGTCACCGACACGACCAGCGCCTGCACCAGCCAGGGCGGGTTCAACCTGCCCAATCCCACCTGCGAGCAGCAGGTCTTCGTGACCGACAACGTCGGCTCGATCCTGGCCGGCGGGTCCGACATCCCCATCGACACCACCGGGAAGGGTCTCCCAGGCAATACCGGCCTGGACTGGGCCACCGAGTACAACACCATGCAGGCCTACGCGATCTCGCACTCGCGGCTGCACATCCCGGTCATCTTCGGCGTCGATGCCGTCCACGGCTTCGGCCACCCCTGGCAGGCGCCGCTGTTCCCGCAGTCGGTAGGGATGGGCGCCACCTGGGATCCGTCAGCCGCCCAGGCGGGCGGCGCGGTCACCGCGAACGCGCTGCGCGCCACCGGCTGGAACTGGGACTTCGCCCCCGTGCAGGACATAGCCCGGGACAACCGGTGGGGACGGTTCTACGAGACCTGGTCTGAGGAGCCGACGCTGGCCGCTGCCATGGGCGCGGCGAACGTGCGCGGCCTGCAGAGCGGCGGCGGCAACGGGCTGAAGGTCACCGCCACCGTGAAGCACTTCTCCGGGTACTCGGGGTCGATCAATGGCCACGACCGGGTGCAGGCTGACGTGCCGATCCGCGAATTGCAGGATCTGTACCTGCCGTCGGACGCGGGCGCGATCAACGCGAATGCAGGCACGGTCATGGTGGATTCCGGCTCGGTCAACGGGATTCCCGCGACTGCGTCGCACTACCTGCTGACTACACTGCTGCGCGACCGGCTCGGCTTCAAGGGCGTGGTGATCAGTGACTACGGCGATGTGGGTGCGCTCGCGACCACCTATCACATGGCCCCCGACCTGGCCGGCGCGGCCGCCCTCGCCATCAACGCGGGCGTCGACATGGCCATGCTGCCCTTCAACGCCGATCAGTGGCAGACCGCGGTCCAGTCGGACGTGGCCAACCACAGCATCTCGGTCAACACGATCAACCAGGCGGTGAAGCGGATCCTCACGCTGAAGTTCCAGCTCGGGCTCTTTGACCACCCGACCGTGGACGCCAGCAAGGCAAGTGCCGCCGTCGAGTCGGGCCGGGACGTGACGCTGCAGGCAGCCCAGGAGTCGATGACCCTGCTGCGCAACCAGAGCAACGCGCTGCCGCTGTCGGCGTCCAGCAAGCTGGTCGTCACCGGCCCGAACGCGGACTCGATGACCAACCAGCTCGGCGGGTGGAGCGTGGCCTGGCAGGGAGTCTTCGGATCCGGACA
>JAWWPY010000433.1:0-12298 GCA_033854735.1 Streptosporangiaceae bacterium
GTTTGGCCATCATCGCGACCATCGCGGCGGGCGTGCCGAGCCCCATCGGGTAGTGCCAGCCGTTGTCGATCCCTGACGAGGTCGGCATCCGCACCGCGCCGGCCGCCACCTGGCCGAACCGGCGGCCTGAGCGCTCGTTCAGCGCCCGGTAACAGACCACCACCTCCGCCGTCCCGGCCGCGATGGCCATCGCCGCCTGGTGCACGGTGGCGCAGGCCGCGCCGCCGCCGTAGCCCACCTGGCTGAAGAACCGCAGCTCGCCGAGGCCGAGCTCGCGGGCGACCGCGACCTCGGCGTTGCTGTCCATGGTGAAGGTCACCAGCCCGTCCACCTCGGACGGCTGGAGCCCGGCGTCAGCCAGTGCCGCCTGCACTGCCTCAGCCGCCAGCCGCAGCTCACTGCGGCCGGAGTCCTTGGAGAACTCGGTGGCCCCGATGCCGGCGATCGCCGCGACGCCGCCGATCATGGCTTCCTCCGGGGGACGTCAACGCGGACCGTGCCGGTGACGTGGTCACCGAGGCTGCACCGGCCGACGACGGCGACCACGCAGGCGCCGCCATCTTCCCCGGTGACGTGCCCGGAGAAGGTCAGCGTGTCACCGGCGTGGCACGGCACCCCGAGCCGGATCGAGATCGCGCGGAAGACCGCCTCCGGGCCGGCCCAGCCGGACACAAAGCGCTCGACCAGCCCGGTCGTGGTCAGGATGTTGAGGAAGATGTCTTTGCTGCCCCCGGCGACCGCCCGGTCCCGGTCGTGGTGCACGTCCTGGAAGTCGCGGGTCGCGATGGCCGAGGCGACCACGAACGTCGGCGTGACATCGATCACGAGTTCCGGCAAGGCAGGACCGGCCGCTGCTCCTGAGTCCCGGCCCACCACTGGCCGGTCCACCACTGGCCGCTCGGCCGAGCCGTTTCCTGCCGGCAGTGGCCCGGCCTGGCGCCAGGCGGGCAGGGTCAGATCGTCGTCGACCCGGACGAACTCGACCTGCACCGGCAGGCCGACCCGCACCTGGTCCGGGCAGACGCCGAGCAGTTCCCCGACCATCCGCACACCCTCGGGCAGCTGCACCAGCGCGACGACGATGGGCAGTTGCTTGCCCGGCACGGCTGGGTGGTGATGCACCACATAGCTGTACACCTCACCGGTCCCCGCCGCGACGACGTACCCGGGATTCGCCGCACCACAGTGGGGGCACATCGGCCCCGGCGGGTGGCGCAGCGCGGCGCAGTTCCCGCAGCGCTGGATCCGCAGTTCCCCGGCGGCGGTGCCGGCCCAGAAGAACTCGGTGTCCGGCGAGACCAGCGGGCGCATGACCGGGACGGGCGACGCGGCCCGCGCGGCAGGCGGGCGGAATCTCAGTATCCGGAAGTCCATCGTCGCGACGGCCTCGCCGCCGGCGTACCAGGTGCTGCGGGTCGTCACGAACCAGCCCTCACCCAGCGCGGTGCGCTTGGGGCCGGTCACGCCGACCAGGCTCGCCCGGACGCTGACCTGCTCGCCAAGCCGCAGGTACCGGTGGTACACCTGATCACAGTTCGTGGCGACGACCGAGGTGTACCCGGCCGCTTCCAGCGCCTCGGACATCTGGCCGAGCGGGTCATCGCCGGCCCGGCTCCGGTGCAGCCCGGGCATGGTCCAGACCTGGATCATCGCGGGTGGTGCCACCAGGACGCCGTGAACGGACCCTGCCGCGAACTCGGCGTCGCTGTAGGCCGGGCTGGCCTCGCCGATCGCCTCGATCCAGTTCCGGATCATGGCCAGGTTCACCGGATCGCGGCCCGGGCGCGGACCGCTCTGGCCCGCCGCCGCGACCCGACCGGCCGCCTCGCGGATCTCTTCGGCTTCACCAGTCCCGGTAGCCGGGGCTTCGGCCGCTGTCATCTCCCGTTCCCCCGTCAGCGCGGTACCCGGGGCAGCCCGAGCCCGAAGGTCGCGATGAGCTCCCGCTGGATCTCGTTGACCCCGCCACCGAAGGTCAGCACGAGGTTGCGTTTCGTCTGAACGTCCAGCCACACCCACAGCTCGGCGGTCGCTTCGTCGGCCGGGTCGCCGTGCCGCCCGACGATCTCCGCAAGTAGCTGGCCGAGGCGCTGCAGCCGCTCCGAAGCGAACACCTTGGTCGCGGACGCGTCGGCGATGTCAATCGTCTCCGCCGCCGCGACCTGCCAGTTCAGCAGCTCGTTGACCCGCAGGCAGGCCTGGGTCTGGCCCAGTGCCCGCCGCACGTCGGGGCGGTCGAGCAGTGGCCGTCCGTCCGGTGCCGACCGGCCGGCGGCCCAGCCGCGGACCCGGTCATACATGGCGCCGAGCCGGCCGGCCGGGCCCAGCATCACCCGCTCGTGGTTGAGCTGGGTGGTCACCAGCCGCCAGCCGGCGTTCTCCGCCCCAACCCGCATCGTGACCGGCACCCGCACGTCGGCGTAATAGGTCACGTTGGTGTGGTGTGCCCCGTCAGCAGTGATGATCGGCGTCCAGGAGAACCCGGGATCGGCGGTGTCCACGATGAGGATGGATATGCCTTTGTGCCGGGGAGCCTCCGGGTCGGTCCGGCAGGCCAGCCAGATGTAGTCGGCGTCATGCGCGCCGGTGGTGAAGATCTTCTGGCCGTTGACCACGTAGGTATCGCCGTCGCGCACCGCCCTGGTGCGCAGCGCCGCCAGGTCGGTGCCCGCCTCCGGCTCGGTGTAGCCGATCGCGAAGTGCACCTCGCCGGCCAGGATCTTAGGCAGGAAAAAGTCCTTCTGCTCGGCGGTCCCATAGGCCTGCAGCGTCGGGCCGACGGTCTGCAGCGTGACCGCGGGCAGCGGGACGTCCGCGAGGGCCGCCTCGCTCACGAAGATCTGCTGTTCCACCTGGCCGAGACCGTGCCCGCCGTATTCAGCGGGCCAGCCCACGCCGAGCCATCCGTCGCGGCCCATCCGCCGGACCACTTCCCGGTAGATGCGGCCGTGCCGCTCGGTCAGCATGGCCGCCCGCTCGGCGGCCGAGATGAGCCCGGCGAAGTACGTCCTGAGTTCGTCACGCAACGCCAGCTGGGACTTGGTCAGCTCGATGAACATCAGCGGGCCGTCAGCCGCGCGCCCGGGCGCCGAGCGCGTCGAGGCGGTGATCGGCGCCGCCGGCGAAGCGGGCCAGGTCGGTGATCAGGGACGAGTAACGGTGCAGCGGGTACGTGACGTCCAAGCCGATCCCTCCGTGCAGGTGGTGGCAGGTGCGCAGCGCCGCGGGCGCCTCCTGCGCCAGCCAGTACGCCGCTACATCCAGGTCGCCGCCGGCCTCACGCCCGGTCCCGAGCCGCCAGCAGGCCGAGAGCGTGGCCAGGTGCAGGGTCCGGGCGGCGATGTACACGTCGGCGATCTGCTGGGCCACGGCCTGGAACGTGGCCAGCGGCCGGCCGAACTGCTCCCGCCTGGCGATGTGCGCGGTGGTCAGGGCGAGCGCGCCGGACAGGGCACCGTCGGCGACGCAGCACGCGCCGGCCAGTGCGAGCTGATACAGATCCGCCACGACGTCCCCGCCCGATCCCGGGCCGATGACTCCGATGACAGGTGCCTCGGTCAGCCGCAGCGTGTACTCGGGCGCGCCCGCCGAGCTTGGCGTGCGGTGCAGCCCGACCCCGTCCCCCCGGGCATCGACGATGACGACTCCCTGGCCGCCCGGCGTGATGCTGGCCGGCACCAGGATCCACCGCGCCGCGCCGGCGTACGGCACGCCGACCTTGGTCCCGGTCACGGTGCCGGAGTCACCGGACAGGCTGGCCATGGTGGCCGGCGCGGCGGGCATCTCCGCTGACGGCTCGCGCAAGGCCGCCGTCAGCACCGTGTCGCCGCTGCCGACGCCGGGCAGCACTATTTCCTGAAGATCCCTGCCGCCCCAACGGACAACCGGCAGCACTCCCAGCATCAGCGTGGCCAGCGCGGGCAGTGCTGCCGCCCGGCGGCCTGTCTCGGTCAGCAGCACCGCGGTCTCCAGCACCCCGAGCCCGTCACCATCCAGCCAGGCGGGCAAGGTCAGCGACAGCAGTCCCGCCTGGCCGAGTTCCTTCCACACCGCGGAATCCTGCGGTTCATCCCGGTCGGTCGTGGATGGCCCGGCCGTGGATGGCCCGGCCGCAGGTGGCTGACAGCGGTCCAGCACGTCGGCGGCGACGCGGGCGACCGCCTGCTGGGTCTCACCGAGGGCGAAGTCCATTCAGCCTGCTTCCTTCCCGGCCACGCCGGGCCTGCGCCCCGGGCCTGGCTCGTCGGCGAGAGCTGGCTCCCGGGGCAGGCCGAGCACGCGCTCAGCCACCACGGACAGCAGGATCTGGGTCGTGCCGCCCGCGATGCTCAGGCACCTGCTGAGCAGGAACTCGTGCACCGCGTCGGCCGCCGGGCCGTCAGTGGCAGCGCCGTCCGGGCCGCACAACGTCAGCGTGGTCTCGGCCACCGACTGCCGGTGGGCGACGCCAACCAGCTTGCGCACGGCCGCCCCGGGGCCCGCCTCGGCTCCACGCAGCTGCGCCAGCGTGGACCGCAGGTCCATCAGCGACCCGGCCAGGCCATCGGCGACGAGCGCCCCGACCTGCTCCGCCACGCCTGGATCGCCGGCCAGCCCGCGCGCGCGGACCACGCCGAGCAGCCCTTCCACGGCCTCACCGAGCGCGGAGCCGCGGCCCATGGCAATCCGCTCGGCGGCCAGCGTGCTCCGGGTGACCCGCCAGCCGTCCCCGGGGTTCCCGACGACACAGTCGTCGGGAACGAACACATCGTCCAGGAAGACCTCGTTGAAGACCGCCCGGCCGGTGATCTCGCGCAACGGGCGGATGTCGATCCCGTCGCTGTTCATGTCCACCAGGAAGAACGTGAGCCCGCGGTGCTTCGGTGCGGTGGCGTCGGTCCGGGCCAGGCAGATCGCCCAGCCGGCGTCCTGGGCAAGGGAGGTCCACACCTTCTGCCCGGTCAGCCGCCAGCCGCCACCCCCCGCTCGCCTCCCCATTCCCTCGTCACTATCCCCCTTCACGCGCACCGCCCTGGTCCGCAGCGAGGCGAGATCCGAGCCTGCCTCAGGCTCACTGAACAGCTGGCACCAGGTGATCTCGCCGCGCAGCGTCGGGCCGGCGAACCGGTCACACTGAGCCTGCGTGCCGTGGGTGATGATGGCCGGCAGGGCCCAGCCACCGATCACCAGGTCGGGCCGGGGCAGGCCGGCCTGGCTCAGTTCCTCGTCGATCGCGATCTGCGCCGCAGGCGACGCCGACAGGCCGTAGGGCGCAGGCCACTGGGGGACCGCATAGCCCGCGTCAGCCAGCGCGGCGCGCTGGTAGTGCGGCGGCATGGCTGCGATCGCGGCAGCCATCGACCGGGCGGCCAGGGCGGCCGACTCGGCGTCCGCACCGGCCACGCGCACGCCCAGCCGCCGGCGGGCACCGGCCAGGGCGAGCTCGGCGGCCCGCGCACGCCAGGCCCCGCTCCCGCCGAGCAGCTGGCGCAGGGCCAGCGCGCGGCGCAGGTAGAGATGCACGTCATGCTCCCAGGTGAAGCCGATCCCGCCGAGCACCTGGATGCAGTCTTTGGCGTTATCCACGGCGGCGTCCAGCGCCAGGGCCGCGGCGGCCGCGGCGGCGAGCGGATGCTCGTCCGGCGCCTCACCGGCCGCCCGCGCCGCGTCCCAGGCCAGCACGGTGGCGCTCTCAGCGCGGCACAGCATTCCGGCACACAGATGCTTGATGGCCTGAAACGAGCCGATCGGCCGGCCGAACTGGTGGCGGGTCCGGGCGTACTGGGCGGCGGTACCGCAGCAGTACCCGGCCACCGCGGCGGCCTCGGCCGCGAACAGGGTTGCCGCCAGGTCACGCACTCGCGCGGTGTGCAGTCCGGTAAGGACCTGGCCGGGGGGGATGACCGCCTCGATGAGCTGGATGCCGGCCAGCGACCGGGAGAAGTCGGCGGGCCGGCGCGGCTGGACCGTGACCCCAGGATGATCGGCCGCGAGGACGAACCAGGCCTCGCCCTCGTCGGTGACCGCTCCGAGGAGCAGCTGGGCCGTGCTGCCGCCACCCAGAACCGGGCCGGCCTGACCACTCACGCGCAGCGTCCCGTCACCGGCCCATGCTCCGGTCATCGTGCCCGTGGTCAGGCCGACGGCCACCGCCGCCTGGCCCGCCGCCAGGGCCGGGAGCAGCGCCTTCACCCCCGGGATGTCCGCGTGACCAGCGAGCGCCAGGCCGGCCAGCAGGGTCGGCATGACTGGGCCGGGAACGAGCTCACAGGTGATCTGCTCGAGCGCGGCGGCCAGGTCGGCCACGGTGCCGCCGGCCCCGCCCGCGTCCGCGGGCAGGCCGATCGAGAAGATACCGAGGTCAGCCAGCTCGTTCCAGCACCCCCCGTCGTCATGCGCGCCGGCCGGGCCACTAGGCCGGCCAGGGAGGCCGCCGTGCCCGGCAGCGGGGCCGCCACCCGCGCCAGCGGACGGTGAGCCTGGCTCGAGGCGGCGGACCTGCGCGAGCGGGCGGGCTCGCTTCGCCCACTCACGGATCGACGCCTGCAGGGCCAGCTGCTCCTCGGTGATGGCGATCGGCACCGGCCCTCCTTATCGCGGCGGCACTCAGAATTAGAACACGTTATACCGGCACGCGGCCAGAGCCGGAGACCCCCCAGGAACGCCGTCGTTGGTAAGCTGGATGGCGGAGCGGACCGTCTTCGCATCCCGGCCTACCCGACATCGTCAGTCGGCTACAGAAGATGGTCCGTGTCTGCCGATTCGACGAGGGGCGCCGATGGCATCGCCGAGAACACGTACCACCGCTGCGCCGAGTGAGGCCGCCGACGCGGAGCTTGGCTCGGCGGCCCAGCGCGACCGCCGCAAGCGCATCCTGGACGCCACGCTGGCGCTGGCGTCCAAGGGCGGCTATGAGGCCGTGCAGATGCGGACCGTGGCCGAGCGGGCGAACGTGGCACTCGGCACGCTGTACCGGTACTTCCCGTCCAAGACTCACCTGCTCGTGTCGGGACTGGCCCGGGAGCTCGAGCGGACCCAGGACAAGCTCGACCGGGCCGCGATCCCCGGCGACACACCCTATGACCGGATGTTGTACGTCCTGGGCCGGGTCACCCGGTCCATGCAGCGAGAGCCGATGCTCACCGAGGCGATGACGCGAGCGTTCATGTTCGCGGACCCGAGCGCGGCGGCCGAGGTCAACACGGTCGCGCGGCTGATGGAGCGCATGCTCACGGGGGCCATGCACGACGGCGAGCCGTCCGCCGACGAGATGGCGATCGCCCGCGTGATCGGCGATGTCTGGCTCTCGATCCTGGTCGCCTGGGTGACCCGGCGCGCGTCCGCCAACGACGTGAGCAACCACCTCGAACTGGCCGCGCGGCTGCTGCTGCGCTGACCGCCGGGGCGGCCGCTCCTCGGCCAGCACCGACTCAGCCAATGAGGGTGTCCAGGAACGGGTTGCTGAACACCGAGTTCGGGTCGTAGGACTTCAGGATGGACACCGCGGTGCTCCACCCGTCACCGCTGGCCTGGCCCGCGCTGACCGCGGCCGGGATGCTGCTGCCGAGGATCGTGGCGTTGGTCCACGGACCGGTGGATGTGCACGCCCAGGCCTTGGACCATTCGGGCCGGACGGTGGCGTAACTGCCGCTGTAGTGACTCCAGATCCAGGACTCCATGTCCGCGTAGAACTGCGAGAATCCGGCCGTGACCGGCAGGGTGCCCATGTCCAGCCAGACCGCGACATCCCATTCCGGGTGATCGTGCCGCGGCCGCACCGAGGAAAGGATCGGCGACTGGGCCCCGCTCACGACGGACTCGGCGGGCTTGTCCAGCCCGGTGACCCGGATCTCGACCGGCCCGTTCATCGGGTACTGGCCCAGCCCCTGGTAGTGGGCGAGCCGGCTGGTGTACTGGGCGTAGAAGTCGCTGACCACCTGCTGGATGCTGGCCCGCGAAGTAATGATCGCGAAGCCGGCCTCGACGATCCGGATCGTCGTCGGCTTCACATAGAGCAGGACGTTCTGCGACTGGCCCCAGATATCCCAGACCCCGTCGAAGACCAGGCCGAGGTCCACCAGTGAGAGCGCCATCCCCTCGAACGCCGGCGTACCTGAGGTGTCTCCGGTCGCCACTTGACCGAAGAAGGTGTTCTCCGCGGTGGTGACGCTGTTCGTGAAGCCGTAGTTGTACGGGCTGGTGACCTTGATGGAGAGCGCGGGCTTGCTGGGCGCCAGCGACCAGACCTTCAGCCAGGGAGTGGTCGTGAACGGGAACCAGATGGCCTCGATCCGGCCGGCCCCGTCGACATAGCTCGCGAAGGAGCTGGACCCGGCCGTGGCGGGCGGCGCGAACAGGTCAGCCGCCGAGACGTCGACCCAGCTCTGGCAGCGCAGCGTCTGGTTCGCCGCGACCTGCATGGTGACCTGGGTGACGAAGGCACGGCCGAGGTGGGCCAGGAAGGCGCGGATGTCGGGATCCGAGCGCTGGAACGTCTTCAGCACGTACTGGCCCGGCGCGGAACTCCAGACCACGGCGGTGAGTGACACGATCAGGTTGGACAGTGAGCCGTAGGTCTGCCCCGATAGCGGCGTCTCCCCGGTGCCCGGGATGGCGCTGCCGTGCGCGTTGATGGCCAGCATGCCGCCGAGCGTGATGTCGCCGGGCGCGGGCATGGCGCAGAGGCCATAGCCCGCCGCGGCGAGCGCGGTGGTCAGGGCGTCCATGGTGAGGCCGGCCTGCGCAGTGACCGTGGCCGGCGCGCCTGCGGCGATGGACACCGAGGTCAGGTGCTGGGTGGTGTCCACCAGCACGTATCCGGCCCCGGTGCTGCCCGCAGGCAGCAGGATCGGCGACCAGTTGTGGCTCATGCCCTTGGCGCGCAGCCGGTATCCGTTGGCGTGCGCCCAGTTAGCGAGCGTGACGACGTCGGCGGCGGAGGCGGGGGCGCAGGTCCAGGCATTGTCGACCACGATCATGCCGGCCCAGTTCTGGTAGGCCTGCTGGTAGATCGGGATCGATGACGGGAAGTTGGTCGGCGCCGCACTGGTGGCCTGCGCGCTGGCTGGGGTGGCCCGGAACACCGGGGTCCACGCCAGCGCGCCGGCTGCGGCGGCGCCGGCGAGGAAGGCGCGCCGCGACGGCCCGCTGGCCGGGCTGTCCTTGCGGACCGGATCGGGATCTTGGCGAGGCTGCATCGGCTCTCCTCGATACATGACGACACTCCTGAGGTCCATCCGCACCGCGGCTCACTCGCCGGGGAACCAAGCATGCGCTTGGTTGGTTCAGGCGTAGCCTCACGATAGACACGTCCAGCGTGGCGGGCAAGGCCGGACAGAGGCCGATTCAGAAGTTTTCTGTAACGTGTTCTAGTTGCGTGACGGCGAGGAGCCTGCTAGAACGCATCGTGCGCAATTGTCCAGAATTCCACGCGAACCTGGCCCGGTCGGCGCGCCTAGTCAGGGCGTTCCGCACTGAGCAGGCCGACCCGGGCAGGTACTACACCGGCCTGGCCGCGGACACCATCCGCCAGCTTGGCCAGTACATCGACCTGGACGGGCGCGTCGCGGCCGACGTCGGCGGTGGCCCCGGGTTCTTCGTGCGGGAATTGCGCCGTGCGGGGGCGCGGGCATTCTGCGTGGACGCCGATAGCGGGGAACTGGCCGCGATGGGCCGCCCGGACAGCGGCAGCGTGCTCGGCAGCGCGCTCAGCCTCCCGCTCGCATCCGGTGCGGTAGACGTGTGCTTCTCCTCCAACGTGCTCGAGCACGTCCCGGACTGGCGGGCGATGATGGCCGAGATGGTCCGGGTGACCAGGCCAGAGGGCATTGTCTTCGTCGCGTTCACCAACTGGCTGTCGCCCTGGGGGGGCCACGAGACCTCGCCATGGCACTACGCCGGAGGCGAGTGGGCGGCGGCCCGCTACACCCGCAGCCACGGCCGGGCACCCAAGAACCGGTTCGGCCGCAGCCTGTACCCGGTTTCCGTCGCCGCCGCGCTGCGCTGGGCACGATCCACGGAGCACGCCGTCCTGGTCGACGCGGTGCCCCGCTACCTGCCGGGGTGGACCAGGCCGCTGCTGCGGCTTCCCGCGGCACGTGAGTTCTTTACCTGGAATCTCCTACTGGTCCTGCGGCGTACCGGATAGCCGGACCGTTCCTACGAAGCGGGATCAAGGACAGGCTGAGGCGCCGCTGCATCGGCGTCTTTCGGCTGGTCGTCATCGCGCCGGGTCCGCGCCAGCACGATCCCCACGACCAGCGCGGCCAGGCCAACGAGGCCGGCCACCAGTGGGATGACGTTCTCGAGCAAGCCGACCTCGTTGTGGCCCGGCCGGTCAATCTTCACGGTGGCGTGCACGCTCTGCGGCGTCATGATCAGGTCGCCGTTGAAGAGCAGCAGGCGCTGCGTGCCCGTGGAGTCCTCAAGGGTCAGCTTCTGATCCTGGTGCACGTCGAGCTGGCCCCCGGTGACCGGATCCACCCAGAAGGTGTTGTTCCCGGTGTAGTACTCGGGAAGAGTCACCGACGCCTGGCCCGGCAGGCCCACCAGCGATCCCGGCAGCGTCTGGTGGCCAGCCTGGGCGTGGGTCACGTGCTCGACGAAGCGGTAGACACGGATCCCGTCGATCGTCGAGGTCCCCGCATAGTGGGCCGGCCGTGGCTGGTTCAGGACGGGATCGAACACGTTGTAGGTCGTCTGCTGGGTTCCCATCGGCCAGAGGAAGCCCACCAGCCCGGACTGGCGGATGGCCGTGTTGCCGTTCACGCTGGCCCCGCAGCATTCGACAAGCTGGGCGGTGCGGCGGTCGAAGGCGATACGGCGCGTGTTGTACTGGAACGTCACGGAGTTGGTGGTGTCGTAGAGGTAGGTGAACGTGTTCCAAACCGCCGTCGACGACGTGCCAGCGGCGGCGTCACCTTTGACGGTGCTGGTGACTTGGATCGTTGCCCCCCGCGCGACCCTGACCAACGCGGGGCTGAAGTACGATACCCCGGTGCCCCGCAGGGTGGTCTTGAAGTACTCGTTCAGCGGGTACTTGACCACGTGGCCGCCGATGACGGTACGCAAAAGCACCGCAACCACGATGAGGAATGCCCCCAGCCCGGCGAGCGTAAGCCCGATGACGCGACGTCGCATCGATCCTCCCGGAAACAGCTGGCCACCATCGCTGGCGCCGGCAACCACGTTGTTACTTTGCGGGTAGTAGACCGGTGAATTAACCTCGAACTCAATGGCAATACGGACACATAACTATAACAGGTTCTACATCATGAAGTAGATCTTGATCTGAGTGCTTCAGGGACAGTCAGGGTTCGGGGAGGATAAGGGCGGCCGCCAGCCGCCCGACGATCACCAGGCAGATGATCTGAGAGACCGCACCGGAGAGCCCGGCCACGGGGGGCCCGGAATTCCCGGTGAGCAGCAGGTGCTCGCCCACTGCGCCGGAGGCCGCCGCGGCCAGCAGCAAGCCGGCCAGCACCCGCGGACGGGACAGCTCGAGCCAGTACCGGTGGGAACGCCGGTAGCTGACCGCAGCCATGAACAGGCCGGTGGCCGCGGTCAGGATGACCGCGCCCGGATACCCGCCCAGCCAGAATCCGGTCAGCAGCAGCGCGCAGGCGACAGCGGCCGACGTCACCGCCGAGGAGAATTCCGGCCCCAGGCCGGTGCGCCGCGGCCGGGCGTCCGTAGCGGCCACCGCGGGCGCGGCCCCGCCTCCCGCGCCTTCTCTGTCCCGGCCTGCGGCGCCGCGAACGGCTCCCTCCCTGCCTCCGCCTCCGCGCCGGCGCCTGGGCACCAGCGTCGCTGGCCAGACCGCGACGAGCACGATCAGGGCCAGGGTGGCCAGCCCCCCGATGATCGCGTCACGGTAGTGCGCGTCCGGCAGGTACGTCAGCGTCACCACGCCACTGGTGCCCGCAGGCAGCAGCCAGCCCTGCTTCCAGCCGTCCAGCCGGACGGCGCGCAGAGGCCGACCGCCCATGACCGCCCGCCACCCCCCGTTGAAGTTCTCGTTCACCACCAGGTACGACCGCGTACCCGCACTCACCCGCACCACCCGCCGCTGCGCCGTCCACTCCACCACCCGCGCCGGGGCAGGCGCGATGGCCCCCCCCACGCTGGCCACCGGCCCAGGCGGGGACGGCTGCGGGCGGTCAGGCGCGTAAAAGCGCCGCAGGCGCAGCGCAGGACCGCCCGCGGCCGTCCCCGCCCCCACCTCCGCCCCCACGCGGCCCAGCACGCCATCCGGGACATCGAACGCATCCCCCGCTGGCTCCACCACGCGGGTGCCCCCCGCCGCGATGGTGACCGGCGA
>JAWWPY010000434.1:0-3339 GCA_033854735.1 Streptosporangiaceae bacterium
GCCCGCCACCGTCGCCGTGATGGTCAGCAGCAAGAAACTGAAGCCCAGCGTCGGGCTGAAGGTGCCGACCGTGTCGGCCAGCACGAATCCCGCGAAGCCGGACACCGCCCCGGCCAGGGCCCAGGTCTGCATCACGATCCGGCGTGCGGGGATCCCGCTCACCTGGGCGAGCGCGCGATCCTGCGAAACCGCCCGGATCGCCTTGCCGAAGCGCGTCCGCTGCAGGAGCAGGTAGATGAGCCCGGCCACGGCCAGCGCGGAGCAGATGACCTCGATATCAGAGGTCGTCCACAGGAACGGCCCGACGTGGTGCAGGCCGCCCTGCGCGAACGTGTACGAGACGTTCGCCGCCCCGTAGACCATGACCAGCAGGTTCTGCAGGATGAGCGACGCGCCCAGCGTAGCGATGAAGATCGTGATGCCGCTGCGCCCGCGGAACTGCTCGATCAGCCCGGCGTTCAGGACCAGTCCGGCCACCATGCCGGCGGCCGCCGCGACCAGCGCAGCCAGGGCCACGTTCTGATGGAAGATCGCCTGGGCACTGTACGCGGCGTACGCGCCGATCGTGAGGAACTCGCCGTGCGCAAAGTTGGCCACGCGGCTGACCGCGTACTCCAGCGTGAACGCGACGGCGGAAAGCGACAGGATCGCCGCCGTCGAGAGCCCGATGCCGACGCTTACCAGGAAAGCGCTCATGTCATCCCTCAGCGGGACTAGGGGGGCGAGGGTTCACCAAGAAGTGACAAAGAGAGTAAGTGGCTCAGCCAGTAGCCCGAACGATAATGTTCGCTATCTTGGGTGTCAACGGGTCCTGGCTGACGTGCTGCGGAGGACATGAGCGAGGATGTGCTCGTTGCGGCGAACTCAGGACAGGGCGCGGCCCGGCTAGAGGATTTGAGGCGAAGGACGTCATGCGAGCGGGTCACCGGGCCGGGCCGCCTAGCACCGAATCCCTGCGGGCTCCGGACCGGCGCCGTCTCTACGAGCAGCTGGCCGCGCGGCTACTCGACTATGTCGAGGTCACCGGGCTGGGGGTGGGCGATCGGCTGCCCTCCGAGCGAGATCTCGCTGCCGCCCTTCAGGTAAGCCGGGCGTCAGTCCGCCAGGCGACGGTCGCGCTTGAGGTGCGCGGGACACTGGAAGTGCGGCACGGGGATGGCATCTACCTCAGCTCGCTGCCCAACGACTCAGGCCACCTCATGGAACTGATGACGCAGCGGCACCGGCTGCCCGCGATCCTGGAGGCCCGAGAGGCGCTGGAGACGCAACTGGCCGCGCTCGCGGCGGCGCGCCGGACCGAGGCGGACATCGCGGCGATGGACAGCGCGCTCGAAGCGATGGCCGCCGACATCGAGGCCGACGGCCTGGGCGAAGAAGGTGACCGGCTGTTTCACGAAGCCGTCACCAAGACAGCCCGCAGCGCACTGCTGGCCGATTTCATGGCCGCGCTGGCCGTGCCCATCAGCGAAACCCGGCGCAGCTCGCTGGGCGAGCCGGGACGGCCTCCCCGCTCGCTGAACGCGCATCGACGCATCCTGGAGGCCATCCGCCGCGGGGACGCGCCGGGAGCGCGGCAGGCCATGCGCCGCCACGTGAGAATGGTGGCCGACATCGGCCTGCTCAGATGGTCAGCCGTCGAACCGGACCGCGACCGCCCGGTCTGATATCCCCAGGGGCCGCGGCGTGTGCAGGCCTGGGATCCCGCACAGTCGCCCACAGGCCTAGCCCCGGCCCGGACCGGGCTAGAGCCCGGGGGCACCCCAGACCGCGAACCAGCGGGTCAGGTCGGGCTCGATCTTCAGGTCGGCGCCCACCGCGCCACGGACCTGCAGTTCGGCGGCATTGTCCCGCTGCTCGCCGGACTTGGGCACGAACGGGTAGAACGTCCCCCGCTTGTACAGGTAGACGATGCCCAGCCGGTGAACGGTGTCGCTGGTGAAGCTGACCAGGGTGCACAGCAGCTGCGGCCCGAATCCGCCGTCCGCCAGCGAGGAGTTCACGGCGTGCAGGTCGGTGACCAGCGCCTCGAAGTCATCCTTGGCGTGCTGGCAGGTGAGCCACGTGAACCCGTAGGAGTCGGTGCTCACCTCGACCGAGGCCGTGCCCGAGCCCATGCTGAGCAGCTCGCGCACGTCCTTCTCGATGTCGCTGAACGCCTTGCCCTCCGCGGTCCGGAAGCACACCGAGCCGGTGCCGGTGGGCACCAGGTTCATGCCCGCCTCCAGCGTGATGGCCGCGGTGGGCAGGGAGAACAGCTCGTCCAGGTTGGGCTGGGCCGGCTTGGTCCGGCCCAGGATCGTGTCGAGGAAGCCCACCGCTACCTGCTCAGCTGGTCGGAGATGTCCGACAGCTGGCGGAGCCGGCGCTCCAGCGACGGGTGGGTGGAGAACAGGCCGTTCAGGCTGACGCCCTTGCCGCCCGCCTTGAACGCCGGGACGAAGTAGAACGCGTTCAGCGGCTCGGCGGTGCGCAGGTCCTTGGTCGGGATCCCCTGCATCGACCCGCTGACCTTCTGCAGCGCGCTGGCCAGCGCGGACGGCTGCCCGGTGAGCAGCGCCCCGGCCCGGTCTGCCGCCAGCTCGCGGTACCGGGACAGCAGCCGGATGAGCAGGAAGCTGACCGCGTAGGTCACGATCCCCACCACCAGCACGATCAGCACCACCGGGATGGCCCCGCCGTTGTTGTTGCTGTTATTGCTGCGGCCGCCCCCGCCGAACAGCTCGGAGTAGAAGGCGAAGCGGACCAGCAGGCCCGCGATGATGCCGAGGAACGAGGCGATGGTCATCACCGCGACGTCCTTGTGGGCCACGTGCGACAGCTCGTGGGCCAGCACGGCCTCGAGCTCACGGTCGTCCAGGTTGCTGCGCAGCAGGCCGGTCGTGACGACCAGCACCGAGGTCTTGGTGTTGCGCCCGGTGGCGAACGCGTTCAGCATCGGCGAGGGCGCGATCGCCACCCGCGGCTTGGGCATGTTGGCCAGCGCGACGAGGCGGTCCACGATGCCGTGCAGGCGGGCTGCCTCCGGGCCGTCCTGCGGGCCGACCACGACTGCCCGGGCGGTGCTGAGGGCGATCTTGTCGGAGTACCAGAAGGAGCCGACCGTCAGGGCCAGGCCGACCAGCACGGCGATGAACACGATGCCGCCGCTCGAGACCCGGTTGGTCGCGCCGAGGATCAGCACGAGAGCGGTGATGAAGGCGACGAACACGACTCCGAGGAGAAACATCGTCAGGGTCATCCGCGCCGTGAGTCCCCTGTCAGGCGCATAGCGAGTCTTCGCCACCGCGCCGCCTCCGTTCTAGCCAGCTGGCCAGGCCAGCTGAGCTTTACCGGCTTCGC
>JAWWPY010000435.1:0-3841 GCA_033854735.1 Streptosporangiaceae bacterium
CGGCGGGACCGGTAATAGGCGGAGGTGCAGGTGAAGACGGCTCCGCGGTTGGGGCAGCGCCGCTGCTTGCTGCGGAGATTTCCCTGTGAGATGTTAGATCCCACGATCGGATTTACTCTCTGGCGTAGCGCGAATGCGCCCCAGGGCGATCAGGTTCCGACGGGAGGCCAGGCGCGACACTCCGTCGCGGCTGCGAGCGCACAGCGCAGAAGCGATTTCTGAGTTCAACGAGGGGGACTTCAGCGTGGACGACGAGCAGATCCTGGACATCGTGCATCAGACAGCGGCCGGGATGATGGCCGCGAACGACGACGAGCTGGTCGAATACGGCTCGGCGGTCAGCACCGAGGACGCGGACAGCCTCATCGACCGGTACGGCTTCTCCTCGATCGATTTGCTCAAATTCCTGCTCATCCTCGAGGAGAAGTTCGGGATCACCCTCGCTGACGAGAACCTCGACGGGGAGGTGTTCTCCTCGGCGACCGTACTGGCCAAGCACATCGCCACGCTGCGGGAGACGCGAAAGAGTGCTGACGTGGACCGGGTGAGTCTTTGAAGGCGAATGGCCAGGGCCTCCGGAACCGAAGGGCAAGTTAGTCCGGGGGTCTTGCGGCGTGAGGTTCCCGCGAAACGTGGGGCTGCCGGCCTGGTGCGGGCGGTCACGGGCCGGCGTGTTTGGCGGTGGGTGTGCTGCCCGTGCGCCGGGCGGCGCCGTGACCGGTGCCAGGGTGGCCGAGGATGTGCCCGGTGTCCAGCCCTCAGCACGGCCAGGCGGGCGTCGTGCTCCCGGCCCGGCGGCACGGTGCCGTCGCCGAGCACCGTCCCGTAGCCCTCGTCGTCGCTGAACAGGCCGGCCGCGTCATAGCAGCGTCCATGCCCCTGGCAGCACCCGGGTCGATCTGCACCTTCGCCGGGGCCGTTCCCCACTTTCCGGCAGAATTCTATTATTGCGCCATTTCCTGCCCGGTCAGCGTGGCGATATCGACCACGCGGGCGGCGTCATACCCGTGCTCGGCCCAAATATTAGTAGTCCCGGTTTACCCGCCTCGGGCCACGGGCATAGCCGCTGACCGGGGACGCGGACACGCGAACCAATGCTCCCGAGGTGTGAATTACCAGACTGAGAGGAGGTCCCATCCATGGGACCGGCCACCTTGCCCGGAGCCAGGTCGACCGAGGGCTACAGTATCGTTGCCTCGCCGTTCTTGATGGACGACGTGACTTTCCGCGGCCTTGGGCACCGGCTCGTGGACACACTCGCCGCCTACCTGGAAAAGCTCCCGCAGGAACCTGTTTACCGGCCCTTGCCGACGGAAGTGCGGCAAGAGCTGGAAGAAATGGACATTCCTGTCGAGGGGAAACCTCCCGAGGAGGTGCTCGAGACCTTTCTCCGGCTGGTGCTGCCGTACGGCCGCGGCCAGAATCATCCGTGTTTCGCCGCGTTCGTCGACCCGGCCGCGTCCAAGCTGAGCATGCTCGCCGCGTTTGCCTCCGCGGTGACGAACACCAGCGGCGCGGGCGGGAATTATGCGGCCATCTACCTGGAGCGGGCAGCGGTCCGCTGGCTCATGCAGCTCGTCGGCTTCCCGGTGGAGGGCAGTGACGGGGTCTTGCTCGGCGGGGGATCGGACGCGAACCGGCATTGCCTGGAAGTGGCTCGGTACTGGGGCGCCCGGGCCAATGGCTGGGACGTGCGAGCCGATGGCCTTCACGGCCATCCCCGGCTCACCATGTACATGTCGGAGGAGGGCCACTCCTGCCTGGAGAAGGCGGCCTTCACCCTTGGGCTGGGCATGCCGCGCAAGGTGGCGGCCGGGGATGATTTCCGTATAGACCTGACCGCCCTGCAGGAGGCGGTCGCGGCGGACCGCCGGGCCGGGCACCGCCCCTTCCTGGTCGCGGCCAACGCCGGGAGCGTGAAGACCGGCGCCATCGACCCGCTCGGCGAGCTCGCCGATTTCTGCCGCGCGGAGAGCCTCTGGCTGCACGTGGACGGGGCCTATGGGGGCTTCGGGGTCCTCGACCCCCGCCTCGCAGACCGGTACGCGGGGCTGGAACGCGCCGACTCGGTTGCCCTCGACCCGCACAAGTGGCTCGCGGTGGCCATCGGCTGCAGCTGCGCCCTGGTGCGCCGCGGCCAGCTGCTGCAGGACACCTACAAGGTCATCCCCTCGTACCTCAGGCTCCCGGCGGGACAGGGGTTCGCCGGCGAAGTCTGGTACTCCCATCGCAGCGCCGAGCAGACCAGGGACTCCGGCCGGGCGCTCAAGACCTTCTGGAACATCCAGCAGGCCGGGAAGGCCGGGCTGGTGCGGCACGTCCAGCGTCACATCGACCTGGCGCGTTACCTGGAGGAGCTTATCGAGGCCAGCCCCGACCTGGAGCTGCTGGCGGTCGGCCCGCTGACCGCGGTGTGCTTCCGCTACGCGCCGGCCATCCTGCGCGGCGACGAGGCGGCCCTGAGTCAGCTGAACCAGGCGATCATGGAGGACGTCCAGGTCGGGGGGCGGGCGTTCCTGGCTGGAACGGACATCCGCGGCCGCTTTGCCCTCCGGTCGTGCGCCCTCCACTACGCCCTCGACGAACGGCACGTGCAGACCATCGTGGACGCCGTCCGGGAGGCCGGAGAGCGTCGCGTCTGGGGCGGCGCACCGCAGCCGGCCGTGGAGCCGCTGGCGGAGCCGCCGCGGGCCCCGATGCCGCGCTCGGTGCGGCCAGAGGAGGACGCCACGTGCGGATGACAGCCAGCCGCCGCCCGGCCCGGGCCGGGAAACGCGGCACGCCCGCCCCGTCGGCCGCTCAGGCCCGCTTCACGCTCGCCCTGGCCGCGGGCAAGGCGGCGGGGACCGCGTCCCGGGCGCTGCGGGTCGGTGGCGGGACGAATTTCGTCGGCAAGGTCGCGCTCCGGATCGACCCCTCCGTCCTGCGGAAGGTGGCCGCCGCCAACGATGCCCGCAAGATCATTGTTACCGGCACCAACGGCAAGACAACGACCTGCCGCATGCTCGCGGCCCTGGCCCACGCGGGGGGCCTCAGCGTCACCCAGAACCGGTCCGGGTCGAACCTGCTGTCGGGGGTGATCTCGGCGGCCGTTCGGGGGACGGACCTGCAGGGCCGGACGGACGCGGAGCTGTTCCTGCTCGAGGTCGACGAGGCAACGGTCCGGCTGGTGACCCCGGATATGCCGCCAGGCATTTTCCTGATCACCAACATCTTCCGCGACCAGCTGGACCGCTTCGGGGAGCTGTACTCGATGGCGAGAATGCTGGAAGCCGTCATCGAGGTGCTGCCCGCGTCCGCCACCGTCGTCCTCAACGGCGACGATCCCCTGGTGGCCAGCCTCGCGCCCGGGGCACCCGCCCGCCGCCTGTACTTCGGCATCCGGGCCGGCGGCACCGGCGGGGTCGGCCCGCAGTCGCCCGAGCATGCCGCGGACACCATCCGCTGCGTCCGCTGCCAGCACCTGCTGAGCTACCGCGCCGTCTACCTCTCCCACCTGGGCGACTACCAGTGCCCGGAATGCGGGACCGCCCGGCCGCCACTGGACGTGGCGGTGACCGCGATCCGGCCGTCGCCGGGAGCGGGATCCGAGATCACCGTCGAGACGCCCGCGGGAACCCACGCGCTCCAGGTGCCGCTGCCCGGACTGCACAACGTGTATAACGCGGCGGCCGCGCTGGCCAGTTGGACCGCGCTCGCGCTGCCCCGGCCGCTCGAGCCCGCCGTGGCGCGGGGCGCGATGGCCGGCCTGCGCCCGGCGTTCGGGCGCCTGGAGGAGATCCAGGCGGGCGACCGACGGGTGGTACTGGCGTTCGTGAAGAACCCCACGGCCTACAACGCC
>JAWWPY010000436.1:0-7335 GCA_033854735.1 Streptosporangiaceae bacterium
TGTGGCATCGACTACGGCCTGTTCGTCCTGTCCAGGCACCGAACCAACCTGCTTAACGGCATGACACCGGAGGAGTCGGTGCCAATGGCCATGGGCACGGCCGGCAGTTCCGTCGTCTTCGCCGCCCTCACGGTGATCATCGCGCTGTGCGGCCTGACCGTCGTGGGCATCCCGTTCCTGAGCGTCATGGGCCTGGCCGCCGCGGCGTCCGTCACCGTCGCGCTGCTGATCGCCCTGACGCTGCTGCCGGCCATGCTGGGCTTCGCCGGCACCAAGGTCGCCAAGTTCGCCCGGCTGCCGCTGCTCGGTGCCCGCGCCGAGCGGGTCGCCCGCCGTTCCGCCGCCGACCCGGACAGCTCCGCCGGCGCCAGCTGGGCCCGGTTCGTCGTGCGCTACCGGGTGCCCGTGCTCATCGGCGGGATCGCCCTGCTCGGCGTGCTCGCGATTCCGGCGGCGACCATCCATCTGGGCCTGCCCAGCGGGGCCTCGCAGTCCCCGGGC
Source organism: Streptosporangiaceae bacterium (assembly GCA_033854735.1). Lineage (GTDB taxonomy): Bacteria > Actinomycetota > Actinomycetes > Streptosporangiales > Streptosporangiaceae > JAWWPY01. Next base: position 502 of record JAWWPY010000436.1, read on the forward strand.
AACACCCAGCGCAAGGCCTACGACCTCACCACCGAAGGCTTCGGCGCCGGTTTCAACGGTGCGCTGCTGATCGTTGCCCAGGGCGTCCGCAGCCCCTCGGACACCCAGCAGATCGCGGCGGCACTTACCAAGATGCCCGACGTCGCGCAGGTGACCCCGCTGGCCGCGCAGAACGGCATCTCGCTGGTCCGGCTGATCCCGAAGTCCGGGCCGAACGACCCGGCCACGGCCAGCCTCGTGCACACGCTGCGCGACGACCGGGCCGCGATCGAAGGCCAGACGGGCGCGCACATCCTGGTCGGTGGCACGACGGCGTCCAACATCGATGTCTCAGCCAAGCTGTCCAGCGCCCTGCCGGTCTTCCTGATCGTCGTGGTCGGCCTGGCGTTCATCCTGCTGACGTTCGCATTCCGGACCATCCTGGTGCCGATCAAGTCGATCCTGGGCTTCCTGCTCTCGATGGCCGCGGCGCTCGGCGCGCAGGTCGCGATGTTCCAGTGGGGCTGGGGCGAGCACATCTTCGGCATCACACCGGCGGAGACGATCAGTTTCCTGCCGATCATCATGCTGGCGATCATCTTCGGCCTGTCCAGTGACTACGAGGTGTTCGTCGTATCGCGGATCAAGGAGGAGTACACGAAGAACGGCGACGCCCGCCGCGCGGTGCAACGCGGCACCGGCTCGGTGGCCCGCGTGGTCACCGCGGCGGCGATGATCATGTTCTCCATCTTCGTGGCCTTCATGTTCACCAACGATCCGACCATCAAGGCAATCGGCTTCAGCTTCGCCGCAGGCGTGTTCCTGGACGCCTTCGTGGTGCGGCTCACGCTGGTGCCGGCCGTCATGGCGATCATCCGGTCAAGGCTCTGGTACCACCCGGAGTGGTTCGCCAAGTACATCCCCGACCCCGACATCGAGGGGCAGCGGCTTGAGCACAGGCTCACCGAGGGTGAGCTCGCTGCTGCAGGCAGCTCGGGCCGGCCGGGATTGGAGCCTGCGTCCCAGTGATCTCCGCCGCGGTTTACGGCGTGGTGGCGACGAGGTCGAATTCGTTGCCTTCGGGGTCGGCGAAGGTTGTCCACCGGCTGCCGCCTTGCTCGAAGTCGTTGAGCTTGACGGCGCCTAGTTTGATCAGCCGCTCCGTTTCGGGTTCATAGTCGCTGGCGCCCAGGTCGGGGTGGAGCCGGTTCTTGACGGTCTTGCCCTCTGGGACCTGGTGGAACATGAGGCGCAGTCCGTTAGCGGTGTCGATGGCGGCGAAGCTGCTGGTGGCGCCGGGGCTGACGGGCCGGTTGAGCACGTCGGACCAGAACTGCGCGAGCCGGGCGATGTCGTGGCCGTCGAAGCTGATGGCGAGGATGCTGGTGGCCATGGTGTTCTCCTTGTCTGCTGGTCCCCGCGGCCGGGGTCAGATGGCGGTGCGGCCGCCGTCGGCGGCGACGACGGCGCCGGTGACGTAGCTGGCCTGGGGTGAGGCGAGGAAGGCGACGACTTCGGCGATCTCGCCGGGTTCGGCGGCCCGGTGCAGGGCGGTGGTGGCGCCGAGGCTATCGAAGAGCTGGCGGGCTTCGGGACGGGTGTAAATGGGGCCGGGGGCGACGGCGTTGACGCGCACGCCGCGGGGGCTGTACTCGGCGGTCCAGCCCTGGGTCAGCGAGACCAGGGCGGCCTTGGTCGCCCCGTAAGCGGCGCCGTCGGGCAGCCCGATGCGGCCGGCCATGCTGCTGATGTTGATGATGCTGCCCGAGCCGCTGGCGGCCATCGCCGGGGCGAACGCGCCGACGAGAAGGTAGGGGGCCCGGACGTTGCTGGCAAACATGGAGTCGAAGTCTTCCACGGTCATCTTCTCGGTCGGTCCCCAGACCGAGTGCCCGGCGTTGTTGACCAGGACGTCGATGTCACCAGCCTCCGCGGCGAGGCGCTGGATATCGGCGGGGTCGCTGAGGTCGGCGGCGATGAAGCGCGCCTGCCCGCCGGATGCTTCGATCTGCTCGACCACGGCGGCGCCGCGCGCGGCGTCGCGTCCGACGACGATCACCCTCATGCCGTCGCGGGCGAGCCGCACGGCGATCGCCTGACCCAGGCCGGAGGTCGCTCCGGTCACCAGGGCGGTCAGGGGCTGGGTCATGACGGCGGTATCAGGCATGGCGTGCTCCTCCGGACAGCTTGCTGAACAGAACGGTCTGTTCAAATAACTGTACAGACCGTTCTGGTAAAGTCAAGCCTCCCGCGAGCGCCTCCTCGGCGTCTTCGAGGTCCAGGGCCACGAATCATCGCCGCGGCACTGGTCGACGCGGCCATCCCGCAGCGGCTCCGGCCAGCGCGGTATAGCGGCCCGCGAGCCGACTGGGCTCCCACCGCGGCGCAAGCGATGATCGCACCGCTGCCCGCACAGACCGGAGCCGCGAAGGTTAGTTGTTCGCCGAGAGAGCGTGGATTGGCCCGAAGCTATCGAGGTGCTCGAAATAGCCGTTCGGTGCGACGAGGGTGGGATCGCCCATAACTATGCTGCTGTCGTAAGCTCTGAATATCGCAACCGTGTCGTCCAGGCAGTTGTCCCAAAGTGTGTCGAAGTTCTGTGCGTCCCGCGTGGCCACCATATTTTGTGCCGCGCCGACGGAACTGGTGTTAGTGCTGTGGCAGCGGAATCTGGTGTAGCCGTCTGCATAGAAGAAGTTGAGAAGGGCCGATTTGGTGCCGGTCCGTGTCCAGACCACCTTCTTGGGGTTGCTGGCCGAGACCGCTCCGTCGGTGGACCCTGCGACCCACTGGCTGCTACCACCGATCATGAACATCCAGCCGACATGACCCAAGGTGCCGCCGGAAGATGGCGCCCCGGTGGGCTGGTTGACCATGCACACCTGGCCTGGGCCCAGCGCCAGGGCGGGCGCGGCAGTTACCACCGCTACGCCGCCGAGGAGTCCAACCATGCTGAACAGGGCCGTGGCCGCGCTCAACGACCGCTTTCCATGTTTGGTGGAACTCGGCATAAGGCGCTCCCCGTCCTTCCTCCGGCTTCCGAAGGACCACGATGCGAGTTTCCCGATCACGCTCATAAGTTTCCTCACTGGAGAGGTCCGAACTGTAGGTTCTTCGCCATTGACAGGCGGTTGACAGTGACTCCTCTCACGGGCCGTACTCCCAGTTGGTGCACTGGCCGGTGATGGCGTTGCCGTTCCGGTAGATGGTGTCGCACATTTCCCAGTACCCCGAATATCCGGCGATAGGGTAGGTGCCGACGCCGTTATTGCACGGCAAGTAGCCGGAGGACTGGTCGATCGGCCCATACAGGCTTACCGTGACTGCGCAGCCGCTGCCCACGCTCCCGAACTGGACGTAGCCCCAGGCTCTTCCGCCGCTGAACGTCAGGCATGGGCGGCTCGTGGTTCCCTGGTTTGCCAGCCAGTTTCCGCACCATGTGCCGTTGTGCAGGCTGGGCACCGCCGTGGCCGCCTGCGCCGCTGTGCCACTCAGTGCGGCGCCGCACAGCAGCGCGGCGCTGATCAAGGGCAACGCCAGCCGTGCGAGCCTCGTGTGAGTCCGGGCATTTCGTTGTCGCATCTCGTGTCTCCCTGCTGTAGGTCTCCCGAGAGACTGCCGAACCTGTCCCGTCCGGACCAGAGAACTGCAACAGGATGAAACAAAATGATCCGCTAGATGATCTATGCAAGGGGCAGGGGATGGCGAGAGGGCGTCCACGATCAGGTTGGTACTAGCGCCGTGACGCTCGCGATACCCGCTACCGCGGCAGTGATCCGACGGCGATCCGGGTCGCCTCGTCAAGCAGTTCCCGCACAGCAGTCTCGCCTGGCCGGTGGCCAGTCTCCTGGAGAATGGTGACAGCTTGCTGTGCGAGCCCGATCGCCAGTCGGCTCTCACCACGGGCGAGAGCGATCCGGCCAGAAATGCCGAGGGCGATTCCTTCCAGCATTCGGTAGCCGGCGCGCCTCGTCAGCTCGAGTGCCCACGCGCAGTACGCTGCCGCGGCGTCAAGCTCGTCTCGGGCCAACATCGCCGAAGCCAGGCGGTTGAGTGCCCTGGCGCGGCCGTGCCGGTAGCCGCTGGTATGCGCGAGGCGCAGGGCCTGCCGGGCACAGCTTGCCGCCGCGTCCGCAAATCCAGTCCGCAAGTGGTAGTCGGCCAGCGCATTCAGGCACTCCGCCTCCACCCTGATGTCGCAGTTCTCACGAGCAAGATCGAGAGCGCTCGATCCGTATTCAATCGCCTCGGTGTAGCGCCCCAGATCCCGGTGCACCCCGCCCAAGTCGCACAAGCTGACCGCCTCGCCCGCACGGAACCCCGCCGCCCGGCTGAGCATGAGCGCCTCGGTGAGCAGCGCGAGCGCCTCATCCAGGCAGCCCATCTCGTGAACCACATTGCCCAGATTGATCAGTGCGGTCACCTGGGCTATCGGGGGCCCGCTCTGCCGGCAGGCTTCAAGGGCCTCTGTGAGGCATCCGCGAGCCTGCTCAAGCCGGCCGAGTTTCCACAGCAGGCCGCCGCCCAAGCGGCACAAGGTCAGCACCTCCCCGTCACGATCATGGATCTCGCGGTGAACCTGCAGCGCCCGCCGGTAGTTGAAGATCGCATGTGACGGCGAGTCCCGTTCTTCGGCCGCCGTAGCGAGCCCAGAGAGAACTGACGCCTCGCAGGCCCGCCAGCCGCTGCCGCGACTGGCTTCCAGCGCCCGCCCGAACTCGGCCGCCGCCCGCGGGTACCACCCCCCGAACAAATAGGAGTTGGCGAGGCCCCTGCGCATGGCGGCCTCGGCATGCAGATCACCGGCGTGCAGGGCTGCGGCGAGCCCGGCCTCCGCCGTCGCCGACCAGTCCTCGGTGTATCGCCTGAGTTCGAAGAACATGTGCAGCGCGTCGGTGAGCTGCCAGGTCAGCGCCGAATGTTTCCGCTGCCCGGTCGACAGCCTGACGGCCGCGACATAGTTGGGCCTCTCGTCTTCCAGCCACGCGTTGGCGGCGGCGTCGCCCACGCTGGCGGATGCCGCCTCGAGAGCAGCTGTCGTTCCTGGCAGGCGCAGGCCCCGCGGGTACAGGTGCCGAGTGGCGGCATCGGCTCGTTGGAGGTAGTGCGCCAGCAGGCGGTCGGCAGCTTCATCCCTATCAGGCGCCGGATCGATGGCATGGGAGCGGTCACGGGCGAAAAGACGGACAAGATCATGGAACTGGTAGCGTCCTGGCGAGCAGACCTCAACCAGGTGCATCGAGCTGAGGTGGGCGAGCAGTCGGGCGGCGGCCGCCTCGGCCATGCCCGCGATGGCGGCGGCCGCGGCTGGCGTGAAATTCGGGCCAGGAATCAGGCCGAGCAGGCGGAACAACCGCGCGGCGGCGTCATCCAGGCGCCGGTACGACAACTCGAAGGCAGCACTGACCGCAGACCCCTCGTCGATCTCCAGCTCCGCTAGCTGGTTTTCCGCTAGTTCGGCGACCACCTCGGCGATGAGCCGGTCCGGTTGGCAGGCGAGGTTGGCCGCTGCGATGCGCAGCGCAAGTGGGAGGTATCCGCACAGCCGGGCAAGTTCCATGGCCGCCCGCGTTTCCTGCGCAATCCGCGCAGGGCCAATGACCGCGGACAGGAGCAGCAGAGCCTCCGCAGGACTCAGCACGTCGAGGGTGATCTGGTGCACGCCATAGCGGGCGACGAGGCCGGTCAGCCGCCTACGGCTGGTGACAAGGACCAGGCACGTCGGCGCCCCGGGCAGCAGCGGGCAGACCTGCTCGACGGATGCCGCGTTGTCAAGCACGACGATCATGCGCTGGGTGGCGAGCAAGCTGCGGTACATCAGTGCCCGCTCCTCGGCGCCCGGCGGCACCTCCTGAGTATCGACACCGAGGCTGCGCAGTATCCGGCCCAGCGCCTCATCCGCCCCCAGTGCCGGGGCCGGGTCAAACCCGCGCAGGTCCAGGTAGAGCTGCCCGTCAGCAAAGCGGTCGGTGATCTGACGGGCGAACCTGACTGCAAGTGTCGTCTTCCCGGTTCCCGCCATCCCGGTAATCGTCGCGATCACCCCTAGCCGACTTGAATCCGCAGGCTCTGCCGTAGCGTCGGCCGGCACCAGCGCCTGCAGCGCGGCCAACTCGCTCGCGCGGCCGACGAAGCCAGCTGTGCCAGATGGGAGCTGCATGGGGGCGCTCGTGACACGACCACGCGCCTGACGGAAGTGCACCGCAGTATTGACCCTGCGCAGTTCGTCTAGCTGCGTTCCCCGGGGACGCCCCGCCGATTCGGCTGCCGCGGCTGCCCGCCACCTGGCCGCCCATTCACGCCGATCTCCGCCGCACGCCTCGGCGAACCCCAGGGCCACGTCCAGGCCCGGCAGCCGGTCACCAGCGATCGCGCGGCACAAAGTCGCGGCCGAGCAATGCGCGCGGTGTGCCATCTGCCGGTAACTCGGGCGCCCAGCCCCGTCGCGCAACTGCCGCAACGCTAAGGCGAATGCCTCAGCCGCGTCATCCGGCCCGGGCTCATAGACCTCGGCGCCGTCGCGATCGATGTTCCGGCCATCCGGAGGAGTCCATGGCATGCCCCAATTATCACTCGCGAAAGGGAGCGTCGGCGCTGTGACGTCAGTCGTGGATGAGGTCGAACTCTTCCCACGGCCCCACCGCCGTGCGATTGGCGATCAACGGCGATGCCCCGGCATTATCAGCGGTGACATACCGGCTATCCGCGTGAGCGAACAGGGCGATAGTGCCGTTGCCCTCATCGACCATGTCGAACTCCTCCCACGGGCCGATCGCCGTGCGATTGGCGATCAGCGGGGAGGCGCCGGCATTGTCAGCGGTCACATACATGCCGTTCGCATGCGCCCGCAGACTG
>JAWWPY010000437.1:0-24405 GCA_033854735.1 Streptosporangiaceae bacterium
CGCCAGCCCGGTGCCGGTACCGGGCTGGCGCGCACCGCTGTGGGCAATCCGGGGGCTTGCGGCGCGGTCTCGCGGGCACGGCTACAGGTAGTTCCGCTGACCCCGCGCCAGCGGCTTGGTTATCGCCACCGACTCACTGATGGTGCCGCAGCACACTGACAAACGGAGGGAGGGAAGCGGCGCTTCGTCCCCAGCCTGAACGCTGGGATTTCCGCGCCGCGACCTCGATGACCGACACCGCCGTGAGGTCCGCAGAGGTGCCTGGACCCGTCCCGGCCCATCCACTCGATCCGGCTAGCGCGGAGGAGTTCCTGGCCGGGCGGCGGATCCTGGCCGAGGCGGGCCTGCTGACCGGGACGGTCAGGTTCGCCTATTACGGCCTGGAGGAGCCGCCCAAGGATGAGGTACTCGCCCTCGCGGCCGGGGCGCGGCCGGACCGCCAGTTGCGGGCATTCCTGATCGACGTGGTCAGCGGCGAGTCAAGCGACGTGGTCGTGTCGCTGACCCGCGGCGAGGTGACCGCACGCCGGACACTGGACCCGCTGATCGATGGCCAGGTGCCGATCCTGGATCAGGACTTCGCGCTGGCCGAGAAGGTCGTCCACGCCGATCCGGAGTGGCGCGCAGCCATGGCCCGGCGCGGGCTCACCGACGTATCGAAGATCCGCGCCTGCCCGCTGACGGCCGGGTCCTACGGGGTGGCGGATGAGCAGGGCCGCCGGATGGTCCGGGTCCTCGCGTTCCTGCAGGCAGGCGAGCACGACCTGGCCTGGGCGCACCCGGTGGACGGCGTGGCTGCGTACGTCGACCTCATCGAGGGCCGGGTCTTCAAGGTGATCGACGAGTTCGAGTTCCCGGTCCCGAGGGAATCGGGTGACTACGACGACCCGGCAGTGAGCGGGCCGCAGCGGACCACCCTGAAGCCGATCGAGATCAGCCAGCCGGAGGGGCCGAGTTTCACCCTCGAGGGCAACGCGGTGGAGTGGCAGAACTGGTCGCTCCGCATTGGGTTTGACGCCCGCGAGGGACTCTCCCTGCATCAGATCAGCTACGACGACGATGGCCGCCGCCGGCCGGTGATCTACCGCGCCTCCATACCCGAGATGGTCGTTCCCTACGGCGATCCGGGGCCGACCCGGTACTGGCAGAACTATTTCGACACCGGTGAGTACCTGGTCGGGAAGTGGGCGAACTCGCTGGAACTAGGCTGCGACTGCCTGGGCGAGATCGCCTACCTCGACGCCACGGTCACCGACGAGCACGGCGAGCCCCGGGTGATCCGCAACGCGATCTGCATTCACGAGGAAGACTTCGGCATCCTGTGGAAGCACACCGACATCTTCAACGGCTCAGCCCAGTCCCGGCGCCAGCGGCGCCTGGTCGTGTCGTTCTTCACCACCGTCGGCAACTACGACTACGGCTTCTACTGGTACTTCTACCTGGATGGCACGATCGAGTGCGAGGTGAAGCTGACGGGGGTGCTGTTCACCTCGGCCTACCCGGGCGCGGGCCACTCGTACGTGACAGAGGTCGCCCCGGGTCTGGGCGCGCCTGCCCACCAGCACCTGTTCAGCGCGCGCCTGGACATGATGGTCGACGGGGTTGCGAATGCTGTCGAGGAGATCGATGTTGAGGGATGCGCAGTCGGGACGGACAATCCGTTCGGCAATGCGCTGGCCCAGACGGTGACGCGGCTGGGCCGGGAATCGGAGGCTGGGCGGCGGGCCGCCCCGGAGCGGGACCGGATCTGGCGGGTGATCAATCCGGAGGTGACCAACCGGTTCGGCCAGCCGGTCGGCTTTACGTTGTATCCGCAGGCCACGCCCACCCTGCTGGCTGATCCTTCGTCGTCGCTGTATGCCCGGGCCGGGTTCGCCACGAAGCATCTGTGGGTGACGCGGTATGACCCGGCGCACCGTTATCCGGCCGGGGATTTCGTGAACCAGAATCCTGGCGGGGCGGGCATCCCGGCGTTCATCGCGGGCGACCAGGACATCGACGGCGCCGATGTTGTGCTGTGGCACACGTTCGGGCCGACCCACTTCCCGCGGCCGGAGGACTGGCCGGTGATGCCGGTGAGCCGGTGCGGGTTCACGCTCAAGCCCACCGGTTTCTTCGGCCGTAATCCCACGCTCGATGTGCCGCCGCCTGCTGGCGGGCACTGCGGTGGCTGACGAGCCGAGCTGGATACCGCCGGGAGTGGACACCAAGCGGGCCAACACCGCCCGTGTCTACGACTACCTGCTGGGCGGCAGCCACAACTTCCTGGCCGATCAGGATACAAGCCGCGCGATCGCCGCGGTCGATCCCAACGTCCGGATGATCGCGCGGGCCAACCGCGATTTTCTCGGCCGGGCGGTGCGGTTCCTCGCCGGGGCCGGCATCCGCCAGTTCCTCGACATCGGCTCCGGCATTCCGACCCAGGGCAACGTGCACGAGGTCGCCCATCAGGCCGATCCGGGCGCCCGGGTGGCCTACGTCGAGGTCGACCCGGTCGCGGTCGCGCACAGCAAGGCCATCCTCAACGGCAACGAAAACGCTGCGATCATCCACGGCGACCTGCGCGAGCCGGAGAAGATCCTCGCCCACGACGCCGTCGGGCGCCTGATCGACTTCGGCCAGCCGGCCGGGTTGCTGCTGGTCTCCGTATTGCCGTTCATCAGCGACGCGGGCGATCCCTGGCGGCTCGTGGCCACGCTGCGCGAGGCGCTCGCGCCCGGCAGCTATCTCGTGCTGTGCCACGCCACGGATGAGAGCAGGCATGGGGTGGCGCAGGCCGCTGAGAAGATGTACAACCGCGCCGTCCCCACTCAGGCGCGCGTCCGCTCGGGCGCGGAGATCCTGCGTTTCTTCGACGGCTTCGAGCTCGTCGACCCAGGCCTGGTCTACATGCCGCTGTGGCGCCCGGACTCGCCCGCCGATGTGCCCAGCGACCCCAGCAAGTTCTGGTGCCTGGTCGGGGTGGGACGGAAAAAAGCCTGACAGCGCCACGTTCAGGAAGTATTCAGAAAAGTACTAGTTGGCGCCGAGCATGCTTACAGGTGGCCTCCAGCTATGAGCCCGATTGTCAGGAGTAGGCAATCGGGATTACGTAGCGAAGGAGTGGATCCCAGATGAGCACGGTCTATGACCAGCCGGTCGACAGCAGCGCGGGGCAGGATGAGCGTGGCCGGCTGTGGGCGGGCCCGCAGGGGCCGGGCGGGCCAGAGCGCCCCGGCGGGCCAGGCGAGTACGGCGGGCCAGGCGAGTACGGCGGGCCAGGCGGACATGGCGGGCCAGGCGGGTTCGGCGGGTTCGGCGGACCGGGAGGCGGGCGAGGGCGCCCGTCACGGCGGCGGCATGCCCTGCTGGCGGTCGGGTCGGTTGTGGCCGCGGGCGCGCTGGCGTTCGGAGGGCTGGGTGTGGCGAACGCGATGGCCGCCAGCCCGCTGACCACGTCGCAGATCGCGTCGAAGGTGGACCCCGGCCTGGTCGATGTGGTGTCCACGCTGGGGTATCAGGGTGGCGAGGCGGCTGGCACCGGGATGGTGCTGACCTCCAGCGGCGAGGTGCTGACGAATAACCACGTGATCGACGGCGCGACCTCGATCAAGGTGACCGACGTGGGAAACGGGCGCACCTATACCGCCAAGGTCGTGGGCTACGACTCGAGCCACGACGTCGCGGTGCTGCAACTCGTGGGTGCTTCCGGGCTTAGCACCGTGAGCCTTGGCTCGGCCAGCACCAGCGCCGGCCAGACCGTGGTCGCACTGGGCAACGCGGGCGGCCAGGGCGGCACCCCGTCGGTGGCCACCGGGACGGTTACCGGCCTCAGCCAGTCGATTACCGCCTCCGATGCGTCATCGGGCAATGCTGAGCAGCTGACCGGGCTGATCGAGACCAACGCCGACATCCAGCCGGGTGACTCCGGCGGGCCGCTGGTTAACAGCTACGGGCAGGTCATCGGCATGAACACAGCCGCCTCCACTGGCGCCTCCACCGCCGGTTACCAGGCGCAGTCCGGGACAACACAGACCCAGGCGTTCGCCATCCCGATCAGCGAGGCATCCTCGATCGCCAGCCAGATCGAGGCGGGCACGTCGTCCTCCACATCGCACATCGGCGCCACCGCCTTCCTGGGCGTGGAGATCTCCGCCAGCAGCGTGGGCGCTGGCTATGGCGGCGGGTACGGCGGCTATGGCGGTAGCGCGGCCAGCGGCGGCGCCACCATCGCCGGGGTCACGTCCGGTTCAGCGGCGGCCCAGGCCGGCCTGACCGCGGGCGACCAGATCACTTCGGTCGCCGGCCACGCCATCACGTCGTCCTCGGATATCGCGTCGGCGCTGGAGAACCACCACCCCGGCGACACGATCAGCATCAGCTGGACAGATCAGTCCGGGCAGTCCCAGACCGCCACCGTGGTCCTGACGACCGGCCCGGCGGCCTGAGGACCCGGCCAGGGCTCTAATCCCCTCCCGGGCCTGGCTGGGTGTGGCTCGCGCCGCAGTCTCCCCTATGGCGCGAGCCCTTCCATCCCAGGCCGGGCTCAGGATGTGGCTCGCGCCGCAGTCTCCCCTGTGGCGCGAGCCCTTCCATCCCAGGCCGGGCTCAGGATGTGGCTCGCGCTGTGATCGCCCCTACGGCGCGAGCCCTTCCATGCGTCCCGGGCTCGATGGGCAGTCGCGGCCGGGTGTTCGTTGCTTAAATCATTCAGCCGATATGCGGCCGGTAGCCCGGGTCCTGAGCCGGCGGGGTCTGGCTGGCGCCGGGGAAGGCCGGCGCGGGCAGGTTACCCACCTGGTAGGTGGCCAGCCACACCTGGGCCGTGCTGTCGGGGAGAACCGGCGGCCCTGCGCTGGGGCGGTCCTGGAATGCCGCCGTCAGGTCGCCCAGTGCCCCGCGCCGGTACGCGCTGATGTTGGGGCACGGGACGCCGGTGAACTTCTCCAGGAACTGGATGACCGAGGTGTGGTCGAAGGGCTCCGAGCACACGAATCCGCCGACGGTCCAGGGCGACACGATCACGGCGGGGACCCGGAATCCCGGGCCGATGGGGAGGCCACCGCCGGCGGTGCTCGGCGAGCTCAGCGTCACGTACTCGTCAGGAGTGCCAGGGGGCGCGACCGGAGGCGGCACATGGTCGAAGAGGCCGTCGTTCTCGTCGTAGTTGAGGATGAACACTGTTTTCGCCCATACGTCAGGGTTCGCCGCGATGGCGTCGATCTTGGAATAGACATACTGCGCGCCGCGAGCTGGAACGGCGCTCGGGTGCTCGGATGCGGAATCGGTGGTGGCGATCCACGACACGGCCGGCAGATTGTCGGTCATCGCGTCGTACTCGAACATGCCTGGTGTGATGGCCATCCCACGCTCATACAGCTCCGTGCCAGGCTGGGCGCTGGAGAAAGCCTCGAAGTTGATCAGCATGTTGTAGGTGTAGTCCCGCTGGTCGTTGTACATCCGCCAGCTCACTCCGGCCTCGCCCAGCATCTCCGGGTAGGTCTTCCAGGTGTAGCCGCTGAGGCCGTTGTCGAGTGCCGGGCCGCCATTGAGGCCGTTCGGGTCGATCGTGCCGGAGAGCAGCATGAACCGGTTCGGGTGGGTAGGTCCGAGCACCGAGCAGAAATAGCTGTCGCAGATGGTGAAGCTCTCGGCCAGGGCCCGGTGGAACGGGATGTCCTCCTTCTCGTAGTACCCCATCACGTACGGAGCGTGAGCCACTCCGTCCACCGGAATGTGCGCGGCCAGCCAGCTGTCCATTGCTCCCCCGTTCCACGCCGCGTGCTGAACCGGCCACGCATGCCGGGTGGACGGGATGGATGCGGCCGACGTGATCTGGCTGTCAAGGTGATAGGGCAGCAGGTAGCCGTCCGGGTTCAGCGGGCTGGGCTGGTAGAAGACCGAGCGGCCGTTGGCCATCGTGAGCACGTCCGGGTCCCCGAACCCGCGTACTCCCGACATGGTGCCGTAGTAGTGGTCGAAACTCCGGTTCTCCTGCATGAGGATGACCACGTGCTTCACGTTCTCCATATCGAAGGAGCCGGCCGGCTGCCCGCCCGCCGCGGCCACCGCCTTGCGGATGTTCGGCGGCAGCGCCACGGCGCTGACGGCGCCGCCGGCGACCGCGGCAGCCGAGCCGAGCAGCCGGCGCCGGGACAGCCTGGGGCCCGCGCTGACCTGTGGTTCTCCGGGAGTGCCGGGCACGCGATAAGGCTAGTCAGCTGGTGTGCGGACCGGTTGGCGCCACGGTGCCGACACACCGAGGAGATGCAGACCGCCGGCCTGGGCGGCACCCCGGCGGGTGGTCACCTCGCTCCACCGCTGGCTCGTGCGGTAGCGCGAGGCTGCGCTGGCTATGCCGGCGGGGGGAGCACGGCCTCGATGAGGTGCGGTCCCGGCTCGGCCAGTGCTTGCCGCAGCTGGGTGGCGAATTCGGCGGCCGTCTTGGCCCGGCTGGCTGGGACGCCCATGCCGGTGGCCAGGGCGGTGAAGTCGAGTGCGGGCCGGGACAGGTCGAGCAGGCTGCGGGCGGCCTCCCCGGTCGCCACCGCGCCGACGCGTTCGAGTTCCATCCCGAGGATCGCGTACGAGCGGTTGCTGAAGATGACCGTGGTGATGTCCAGTTGCTCGCGGGCGTGTGTCCACAGGCCGGAGATCGTGTACATGGCGCTGCCATCCGCTTCGAGAGCCAGGACACTGCGGTCCGGGCACGCGACGGCGGCGCCCGTGGCCAGCGGCAGCCCTTGGCCGATCGCGCCGCCGGTCAGGGTGAGCCAGTCATGTGGTGGCGCGCCCGCGGTGGCGCCAGGCAGCCAGAATCCGGAGGTGTTGGCCTCGTCGGAGACGATGGCGCCCTCGGGCATCAGCGCGCCGATGACCTGCGCCGCGGTCTCTGCGGTGAGGTCGCCGTCCGGGAGTACCGGACGCTGAGGCGGCTGGGGCAGCGGCTTGGTGCCGGGGGCGACGAGATCGGCCAGCGATGCGAGTGCCCCGGGCACGTCGTCGCCGCCCTCGGCGAGGACATGGATCTGGCATCCGGCTGGCGTCAGGGAACTCGGCTGGCCCGGATAGGCGAAGAAGGAGACCGGTGCCCGGGCGCCCGCCAGGATCAGGTGGCGGGTGCCCGCGATCTGCGCGGTCGCGAATTCGGCCAGGTAAGCCAGCCGTTCGAGCGCTGGGATGCCCGCGCCGCGCTCGTGCCGGGCCGGGAAGGTTTCGCACAGCAGCCGGCATCCGGTGGCCTGGGCGAGCCGGCTGGCCGATTCCAGGCCGGGGCGCCGCACGGCGGCACCGCCGAGGAGGATCACGCACGGCTCGCCGCTGCGCATGATTGTTGCGGCTGACGCGACGACGTTATCGGGGACCGCGGCGGGCGTCCTGGCCAGGAGCGGCGGCACCGGGTCGGCGCCTTCGGACCAGGACACGTCGGCGGCCAGGATGAGGGTGGCTATCGCGCCGGGTGGCCTCATGGCCTCGGCCACCGCCTCGGCGGCGTCCGCGGCCAGGTCGGCGCTGCGCGCCGGGCGGCGGATCCAGGAGGACACCGATCCGGCGAGGGCATTGATGTCCGACTCCAGCGGTGCGTCGAGACGCTTGTGGTAGGTGGCGTGGTCGCCCACGACGGCGAGCAGGGGAGTGTGGGCCCGCCGGGCGTTGTGCAGGTTGGCCAGGCCGTTGGCCAGGCCGGGTCCCAGGTGCAGTAGCGCCGCGGCCGGCCGCCGCGTCATCCGGCCGTAGCCGTCCGCCGCGCCGGTCGCCACCCCCTCGAACAGGCACAGCACCCCGCGCATCTGCGGGACGGCGTCCAGCGCCGCGACGAAGTGCATCTCCGAGGTACCTGGATTGCTGAAGCAGACATCGACACCGCAGCCGGCCAGCGTGCGGATCAGGGCCTGCGCGCCGTTCATGCCGTTCCTCCTGGTGGTAGCGAAGCCCCGGGCCGGGACCGGGGGCCGGGGACCCAGGGGACCGGGGGATCCGGGGGGACCGCACGGGACCGCGCATGCAGTACACCATGACGCCAGCCATGACCGCCCCGTCCTCGTTCACCCGAACCTGGCCCGGCCGGGTTCAATGGCGTGTCGCTCAGCGAGGCTGTCGAACGATGGTGAGATAATCGAACATACGTTCAGTAGAAGAAGGGTACAGATGCTTCGGGGTGGTGGTATGCGGGCGAAGGAGTCGTCCTCGTACTCTGGCCCCATGGACTCGAGCAGGCTCCCGGAGCGAGCAGCGCTCGTCGCTCTTCTCCAGGCCCGGCCGGGGGGAATGAGCTGGGCGGAAATTACCGCTGATGTCCTCGAGGCTGGCAGCGCCCTTGAGCTGTGGCACCGGACAGTGCCCGCCGCGCTCATGGCTCCCCCGGGGGAGCTAGAGGCCCTGGAGGCAGCCGCTCAGAAGATCAGCCTCTGGGAGGATCAGGGCTCGACGCTGGTGACCGTTCTCGACGAGGACTACCCGGCCCGGCTCCGCGGAATTCATCAGGCTCCGCCGGTCCTCTTTGCCCGTGGGTCGCTCCTCCGGGATGACCCCGCAGTGTCTGTCGTGGGTTCCCGGAATGCGTCGGACCGCGGTCTCGCCGTGGCGGCGAATGTGGCCCGCGAACTTGCCTCCCGCCGCGTGACGGTGGTCGCCGGGCTGGCCCGGGGCATCGACTCGGCGGCGCATCGCGCGGCCCTCGCCGCCGAGGGGCGCACGGTCGCCATCATCGGAACCGGCATCAACCGTAGCTACCCGGCCGAGAACCGGGACCTGCAGCAGGAAATCACCGCTCGCGGCCTCCTGCTCTCCCAGTTCTGGCCCGACGCTCCGCCGCAGAAGCACAACTTCCTGATGCGCAACGCCACGATGTCCGGGTACGGTCTCGCCACCCTGGTGGTCGAGGCCGGTGAGCACAGCGGCGCCCGTGTCCAGGCGCGGCTCGCCGTGGAGCACGGCCGGCCGGTGATCCTGACCAACCTCGTCGTGGAACGCAATGACTGGGCGCGGTCCCTCGTCAAGCGACCCGGGGTACATGTGGCCGGCAGCCTCCACTCAGTCATGGGCGTCGTAGATCAGTTGATTGCGGAGCGCCAGTCGGTGGGCGCCGAGCTACGCCGCCTGGCGTCCGCGTAGACATGCTCGACCAGCAGGCTGTCGCGCGGCTGAGCGCAGCCCTGGTGTCGAGGGCCGGCGGCTACCTCCGGAACCCAGTGCGCCAGGATCGCGTCACCTGCGCCGTGTGCACGACACCGGTCACGGGCTTTGAGCGCTGCTATCAATGCAGCAGTTATGGCCAGGCCGGTCTCGCTGATGCCGCCGCGTTCTTAACCTACGCGGTTGCCGACCAGCAATCTGGTTACGTCATGCGCGGCTACAAGGCGCGACCACCTCTCGAAGAGCACCGCACGATCGTGACCCTGCTCATCCTGCTCGCGCTTTCGACACATGCCGGATGTCCGGGGAGGCTCGCGGGCGCTCCCGTCACCCACTGGGCGACCGTGCCCTCACTGCCGGCCAAGCCGGGCGAGCATCCGCTTCATGAGATCGTGAGCAACTTAGCGGCTCCCAGCGAGGCTCCCCTCGTGGCCGCGGCCAAAGCCCAGTTTCCCCGCGACGTCAGCGCGCAGCACTTCAGTACGAGCGTTCGCTTACCTGCGGATTCCCATGTGCTGCTTATCGACGACACCTGGGTGCGCGGGGGTCGTGCGCAGTCGGCCGCTCTCGCGCTGCGCAAGGCGGGCGCGGCACACGTCTCCGCGCTCGTGGTGGCCCGCTGGTTCAAGGAAGACTTCGGCGATAACGCGAAGTTCCTGAGCGAGATCTCGCGCCGCGACTACGACCCGGGGATCTGTCCCTGGACCGGCAATGATTGCCCCTAGCGGTCTTCCGGCAGTGAGGTGGCAGCGGCCGAGGCTGCCCCGGCGGACCATAACCTCGGTAGCTTGTTCTGCTGCAAGGGACCGGAGCCGGCAGGACACAAGGGTGGCCCATGTCAGGTCTGGGGTCGGCTAGCATGCACGGAGTCTCCCGCCGGTGTAGCTCAGTTGGCAGAGCAGCCGCCTTGTAAGCGGCAGGTCAGCGGTTCGAATCCGCTCACCGGCTCCCCGCGGTCCCCGGGGCCTGGCCGTGCGGCCGCAGCGCAGCGCGCGCCGCGTGCCCACCCGGCGCCCAGCATTCCAGGAGGATCTCGAGCCCGCCACGAGCCCGCCACGATCTCACGCCACGCAAATCACGGTAAATGGCTTCCAGATTGGCAATTGGCCTGTAACGGTGGCCTCACGGGCCGGGAGAGGCCCGAAGGGTAGTGTGGCCGCAACGGGGGAACACAAACGGGTCGGGGCATAGCGGCAGGGAAGCTTGCTGTCGCGGCTAGGCCGCGCAACTCACGGAGCCGCTTCTACGTTGTTGCCTTTATGAGGCGGGCTCACCAGAGGGCGGGCCGTTTCGATCTTCCTGTGAACTGCCGCAGGGGCCCGCAGGGAACCCCCACCGGACCTGGAAAGGGGGTGAGCAGAGACGGGCACACCCGCACCGCCCAGCGACCCGCCAGACGACGGGCCCAGCGACCCGCCCGGCCGCCCGCATAGCATCCCGCCCGGCGACGCGCCCGGTACCCCGCCTGGCGATACGCCCAACGGTGTTCCCGACGCGGCACGCACCAGCCCCCCCACGAGCGCGCGCCATGCGCGGCGCGACCGCCGCCGGCGTCCAGGCCGCAGGAAGCGCATTCTGGTCTGGACCGCGAGCGTGGTGGCCAGCATCGTGTTCGTCGCCGCCCTGGGCGGATATCTCGCCTACCGGCACCTCAACGGCAACCTCCACCAGGTCGACATCTCCCACATTCTCAAGCACCAGCCGCCGGTCCTGCACCCCCGGGCCGAGAACATCGCGGTAATCGGCTCTGACACCCGCAACGGGCAGGGCAGCGGCTACGGCAGCGGCCTCACGACCGACCAGTCCGACACCCTGATGATCGTGCATATCTCCGCCAGCCGGAAATGGGCCGACATCATGTCCATCCCGCGCGACTCCTGGGTGAACATCCCGTCTTGCACAATGGGCAACGGCCAGAAATCCGCGCCGACCACTTTCAAGATTAACGAGGCGTTCGCGCTCGGCAATCTGGACGGGAACCATGCCGACCTTGGTACCGCGTGCACGATCGAAACCGTGGAACAGGACACCGGCATCCACATCGATCATTTTGTCGTTGTCAATTTTGCGGGCTTCCGTGACATGGTGAGCGCGCTCGGCGGTGTCGAGGAGTGCAACACCACGCCGATCAACGACCCGAACTCGGGCCTTGTCCTGGCCGTGGGCCACCACCTGCTGAGCGGCCCGCAGGCGCTTGGCTACGTCCGGGCGCGCTACACCCTGGGCAACGGCAGTGATCTAGAGCGCATCGGCAGGCAGCAGGCTTTCATGTCGTCGCTGGTCAGCCGGGTCAAGAGCGAACTGCTCAACCCCGTGGCGATCTACAATTTCCTCAACGCTGCTACCAAGTCGGTCACCATCGACACCGGACTTGGCGGTATTCACGGGCTCTACAACCTGGCCAGCAGCCTCAAGAGCATGCAGCGCAGCCAGGTGACTTTCTTCACGGTGCCTACCTACCCCCGGGCCCTCGTCGACTCGACCGACACCGCCAATGTGCTGTGGACCCAGCCCGAGGCCAGCCTCATCTTCCAGGCATTCCAGGATGACGCGCAGGTCAGCAAGGCCCTGTTCGCGCCTCCCACCGCGCCGGTTCTCGCACCCGCCACGGTGTCGGTCGAAGTGGTCAACGGCACCCCGCAGGGTGGACTGCAGGACACGGTCACTGGCGTTCTGCAGCAGGATGGTTTTAAGGCGGCCAGCACACCACCCACCAGCCTGCAGAACGTTATCCAGACCGTGATCAAGTATCCGGCCAGCCTGGCGGCCGCAGCCAAGCTGCTCGAATCCAAGATCCCCGGTGCGGCGCTGCAGGAGGTCCCGGGCAGCGCCACGGCACTCACGCTCGTCCTCGGCAGCGACTACGGCACCACCGTTGACGCCACGTCGCCGTCCGTGCCGACGCCGGCACCGCAGCCTTCAGCCAGTTTCGGGGCCAGGACCGCGAACCAGAACATCTGCACCTAGGGCGGTCGGCCCGGCATGAAGTCGGCGGAGCCCGCAGGCCGGATACGGTTAACGACGTGCGCAGGACCCTGACTTTCGCGTCCGCCGTGCTGGCTGTGACCGCGGCAGGCGCCCTGCTGGCTGGTACCGGCACGGCGAGGGCTGGCACGGCCACGAGGGCTGGCACGGCCACGACGGCTGCCGCCGCTGCGAGCGGGCGGGCTGGCGCCGGCGGAGCCACATCCACGCCGCGGCGCGTGGTGCTGATCGGGATCGCGGGCCTGCGCTGGACCGACGTGTCCGCGGCGGCCACGCCCGCGCTCTGGCGGCTCGCCCATGCGGGTTCCGTGGGTTCCCTCCTGGTCAGTTGGGACAGCACCGTCACCTGCCCGGCCGATGGCTGGCTGACGCTGAACGCGGGCGCCCGCGCGGCCGCCCCCCGCGCCGCAGCCGGGTCGTGCGGCTCGCTGCCGGCTGTGGTCGCCCGGACATCGGCCGCGGCCGGGGGAACCCCAGTAGCCGCCCGGGTGCCCCGGATGACCTCGCTCACCGCTTACAACACCCAGTTGCGCTACAACCCGCACTGGGGGCTGCTCGCCTCGGCCGCGGGCCCCGGGCAGTGTGCGACCGCGGTCGGGCCTGGCGCCGCGCTGGCGCTCGCCAGCCCGGCCGGGGCAGTGAGCTCATACCTCCCTGCGGCGTCCGCGCTCACCCGCCCGGACCTCGCGCGGTGCCCGCTGACTGTGGTCGACCTGGGCGCACTGCGCACTGCTGCAGGCGCAGGGGGCTCTGCTGCAGGTGCAGGAGGTTCTGCTGCAGGCGCAAGGGGCTCTGCTGCAGGTGCAGGAGGTTCTGCCGCAGGTGCAGGAGGCTCTGCCGCAGGCGGAGCAGGCTCCGCTGCCTCGGCGTCGGCGGCCGGCACCCGGGCCGCGCGGGTCAGTGCCGATGACCACACGATCGGGCGGATCAGCGCCGAACTCCCGCCGGGAACGATCCTGGTCGTGGCCGCCCCCGCGGACGACTCGGCGCCGCACCTGCGCCTGATCATGGTGAGTGGCCCGGGCTACCGCTCCGGCCTGATCGACGCCGCCTCCACCCACCAGCCGGGGATGACGGTAATCACCGATCTGACCCCGACCGTGCTGGCCTGGCGGGCCAGGCCGGTGCCGTCCGACGTGGTGGGCTCGCGGCTGACCAGGGCCCCCCGCGGCAGCCTGGCCACCGCGATCCGCGGGCTGATCGGCCGGGACCGCGCCGCCCAGGTCCAGAAGGCCACGATCAGCTGGTTCTTCCTGATCGTCGGGTTCGGGTACACGGCGGTCTTCGGCCTGATCGGGGTGCTGCCGTGGGGCCGCGGTGAGAACCGCGCGCGCCGCCGCCGGGCCATCGCCCGGGTGGTGGGCACCTGGGCCGCGGCCGTGCCCGCAGGCACCTTCCTGGCCAGTCTCGTGCCGTGGTGGACGCTCGGGCACCCGGCGGTGCTGTTGTACACGATGGCCGCCGGGTGGGCCGCTGTGATCGCGACGATCGCCCTGACCGGGCCGTGGCGGCGCGACCCCCTCGGGCCGCCGGGGGTGGTGGCCGCGGTGACCTTGGGCGTGATCGCGCTGGATGTGATGACCGGCTCGCGGCTGCAATTGGGCACACCGTTCGGGCTCTCCCTGCTGGTGGCGGGCCGGTACTACGGCATCGGCAACAACGCGGTGGAAATCTACGCCGCGTCGGCCATTCTCTGCGCGGCCTGGGCCGGGTCCGCCCTGGTGCGCCGGGGCTCGCGGAACCGGGCCGTGCTCGCGGCGGGGACCGTGCTCCTGGTCGCCGTGGTCGCGGCGGGCTGGCCGGGCTTCGGCGCCAAGGTGGGTGGGACGATCGCCATGGTCCCGGGATTCCTGCTGCTGCTCGCCGCGCTGGCCGGCACGGCGATCAATGCCCGCCGGGCGGCGATCATCGCAGTCAGCGGGCTGGTTCTGATCACGGCGTTCGCGCTGGTCAACTACTTCGTCCCGGCCACCGGGCCGTCCGACATCGGGGGCTTCGTCGGGCAGGTCCTGCACGGCGGCGCGGGGAGCATCCTGCAGCGGAAGGTCCACTCCAACGTCGGATCGCTGACCGTCAGCATGTGGAGCCTGGTGATCCCGGTCGTCATCGCCGCTGGCGGCCTGGCGATTTTCTGGCCGGCCCGGTTCCGGGTCGGCCCGCTGGTCCGGGGGTACCAGAGCATCCCGCTGCTGCGGACGGTTCTCGGCGCGATCTGGCTGGTGGCCGTGCTGGGCTGGTTCGCGGAGGACTCCGGCGTGACGGTGGTGGCGGCCGAACTGCCGCTCGTGCTGCCGCTGATCGCGGTGATCCTGTCATCCCTGCCGCCCGTACCGTATCCGGGAGCGCCGGCGAAGGCTATCTTTGACCTGCCGTCGAGGTTCGCACCGCGGGGAGGGATCGGGTGAAGTACCAGGTCTCACGAGCGCTGGCCGGGCCATTACTGCATCTGCTGTGGCGGCCGGAGGTCGAGGGCGGCGAGCATATCCCGCGCACCGGCGGCGCCATCATCGCTTCCAACCACCTGTCGATCGTCGACTCGGTATTTCTCCCGCTGATCCTGGAGCGGCCGCTCACGTTCGCCGCCAAGTCGGAGTACTTCACCGGCACCCGGCCGGCCCAGCGGTTCGCGGGCGCGTACCTGCGCGCGACCAAGCAACTGAGGGTGGACCGGACCGAGGCGCGCGCGTCACAGAGCATGCTGCAGGCGGCGCTCGGGCTGCTGAACGATGGCGAGTTGTTCGGCATCTACCCGGAAGGCACCAGGTCACCGGACGGGCGGCTGTACCGCGGCCGGACAGGGGTCGGCTGGCTGGCGCTCAACTCCGGCCTTCCCGTGATCCCGGTCGCCATGTTCGGCACGGACCAGGTGCTCCCGCCTGGCCACTCGGTTCCGCGGCTGCACCGGATCCGCATCCGGATCGGTGCGCCGCTGACCTTCGGGGAATATGAGGGACAGGGCGGCCAGGCTCAGGCCCGCCGCGCCGTGACCGATCAGGTCATACAGGCCATCCAGGCCCTCTCTGGGCAGGAGTTCGTGCCGATGTACGCCTCGGTGCGTAAGGAGGAACTGAACGGCCAGCGCCCCGGGGCCACACCACCAGGACCCGGGCGCTAGGTCCCGACCCGGGCGCTGGAACCGGCCCGGGTGCTGGAACCGGCCCGGGTGCTAGCACCCGAGGCTGGCCGCGTGGGCTATTTCCGGCGGTGCTCTCCCGGCGGCACCTTGGGGAAGGCCTCAGTCACCTCGGCGGGGTTCCAGACGTAGAGCTTTTGGCTGCCCTCTTCATCGTCGGAACTATTTTCGGACGACTCGCCACGGCCGGACTGGGGGGCGGGCAGTGGCATGCTGCCTGGCACCCTGCTGCCCAGTTCTGCGTTGTCCGGGACCATGCTCTCCGACCCCTGGCTGTGCCGGCCTGCTTCACCCGGGTCAGGGCCATCCAGTGACGTGCCGCCCTGGGTGGCCGGCCCCCAGGGCTGGGCCCCGGTGGGGATCACCCGGCGTACTGAGGTCGACCGGCCGACCGACTTGGCCGGGGGGGTGACCGACCACGGGAGTTCCCCCTCCGGCTTTTCCGCTGACTCCCACGGTGGGGCGCCCGATATCCGGGGCGGCCGCACAAGGTGTGATCTCGGGGCCGGGGGAACTGCCCGAGAGGGGGGGCTGGCCGTGCCGTTCTCAGGCGGGATGGCGGCGAACGGGCCCGTCTCAGGCTCCGGAGAGCCTGGGTACGCAGTGTCGGCCGGCGACCCCTCGGGGAATGGGGGATCAGCGAACGGGTCCCCCGAGAACGGGGCCTCCATCACCGGGTTCCCCGCGTACGGGGTGTCTGTGTAATCGTCCCCGGGGAACGGGGAGAGGCCGTAGTCATCCCCTGGGAACGGGGTATTGGTGTAGTCGTCGCCAGGGAACGGGGCCTCGGTGAACTGGCCCCCCGGGAACTGGGCGCCGGGGAGTTGCACCCCGGAGACCTGTCCCTCCGGGACCTGGGCCCCCGGGACCTGGGCCCCCGGGAACGGGGATCGCGGGAACTGGGGTCGGTTGCTCTGGGGACGGGTGATCTGGCTGTCCGCGAACTGGGCCCCAGCGGCCGGGGGGACCGCCGAGAAGTCCGGCTGGGCGCGCACAGCGACCCGCGACACGGCCCGCAGAGGTGCGAGCCGGGCGCGCCGCCGCCGGGCGCGGCCGGCTATGAGGAAGCCCAGCAGACCGAGCACCAGGAGCGCGGCCAGGCCCAGGGCGGCGTAGCGGACCGTGCCGTAGATGCCCGTGCCCCGTGGATGGACCACGGGGGACGACGGAGCAACGACCGCGCCCCCTGAACCCGAGTTGGCCGGGACGGCCGCGTTGATGTGGGCAGCGGCGAGCAGGGCGGCCTGGGCGTCAGCGGTTCCGTGGCCCGATCCGTTCCTGAGGCCGCCCGGCGGCCGGAAGACCGTGCTCTGGGTGAGCGCGCTGGTTACCTGGGCCGGGCTCAGCGTGGGGAACTGCGCCCTGATCAGTGCGGCGATGCCGGCCACTACCGCGCTCGCGGCGCTGGTGCTGTGCAGCATGGCGTACCCGGTGGGCGTCGCCGCGATGACGCCGTCGCCGGCGGCGGTGAGAGTGACGTAGGGCCGGTGGCTGGTGTACGGGGCCTTGGTGAAGTTCTGGTTGAACGCGCCCACCGAAATCACGTTGGGGTACGCCGCCGGGTAGTTGACCGTGTCGGTCCCGGTTCCTCCGTCACCACCGGGTGCCACCAGGACCACGTTCTTGCTGAGCGCGTACGCCACCGCGTCGCGTTCCGCGGTGCTGCCACCCGGGGTAGGGGCGGCCGCGGTGCTGCCGCCCGTGGGGGTGCCGCCGCCGGGGGTAGCGGCGGCCAGCGCCGCCGGGTCCAGCGGCAGGTCTATGACCTGGGCGCCATGACTGACGGCGTAACGGATGCCCTCAGCGATGCCCACAGGAAGGCCGGCGGCGACGCCCGCTTTGGTCAGGTTGGGGTCGTTGCCCTCCAGGGTGACCCGGACGGACAGGATCTTGGCGGCCGGAGCCACCCCGATGATGCCGTCGCCGTTCTGGGGGCCGTGCCCGTGGCCGGCGATGAGGCTGGCGACGGCCGTGCCGCTGATTCCCCAGAAGGGACCGCCCGCCTTCCGCCCAGATGCGGTGTAGTCGGGCCCGGTGGTCACCGAGCCAGCCAGGTCCGGCTGGGTCGGATTCACGCCAGTGTCGAGGACGGCCACCGTGACGCCGGAACCCTTGCTGGATTCCTGGGCCGTTGTCACGTGCAGCGCGCGGAGCCACCATTCCTGGCTGCGGACCTGGTCGGCAACAGCCGGTGCTGCCGTGAGCACGACGCATGCCACGGCCAGCCCGGCAGCCGTCGCTGCCGTCGCACGCCGGGGGAGCCTCCTCACCGCGGCATCCACCTTTTCGTGGTCGACCACCCCGGCATTCTGCCACGTTCGGAATGATTTAGGTGTCCGGAGTGTGCTGCCTGGGCCTAGCAGATGCCCAAGTGGCTGAAGTGGCCAGGATGGCGGGCACCATGGGGCTGCGGAAGGCGGCGCCGCAGGGATCCCGATGGCGGCCGCCCCGGATCAGGAAGGCGGCGCCATGGACAGCCTCACATGCGCGCCGGGAGGAAGCCCGAGTTGCTGCGCCGCGTCGCCTGCGTTGACGGCCAGCGAGATGAGCCCGGCGCTGTCGGTGTAGGCGACGATCTCGCCCGGGGCCACCGCGGCGAACGTTTCGAGGTAGGGGACGGTCAGCTGGCGCCGCCCGCAGCGCACCACCAGCGGTGACCCGAAGCCGATGCCCAGCCGGTCGGCGTCGGAGGCGGCGATGGACAGTTGGACATTGCCGAACCGGTCCACCGACATCACCTCGCCCTCGGCCTCCCCGTCATGCACCCGGCTGGTCGGTGCGGGCAGTGTCACCAGGTCAGCCACATCGATCTCGGATCCCGCCGAGGCCAGGTCGGCGCCCGCCGCCAGGTGCGCGGCGACCGGCGTGAAAATGTCCCGGCCGTGGAAGGTGGGCGATACCGGGTGCAGCCACATCTCGCCGTTGGTCAGCTGGTAGGCACTCTTGGCCCCGCCCTGCGCGGCCACGGCCCACGACAGCAGCCCGTTGTCCGGGCCGATCAGGATGCAGTCCCCGGCCGCCACGGCGATGCCGCGCCGTGCGGTGCCGACACCGGGATCCACCACCGCGACATGCACGGCCGGCGGAAGATAGGGAAGTGTCTGGGCGAGGACGGCGGCGCCCCGGCGGACATCGCCCGGCGGCACGAGATGCGTGATATCGATGAGCCGGAGCCCAGGTGAGATGCGTGCGGCGACCCCGTGGCAGGCCGCAACGAACCCGTCCTCAACTCCGTAGTCGGTTAGAAACGTCAGGCAGTCATAAGTGGCCACGAAGGGTGAGCGTACGACGTCGGAGGCGTTCCGTACAGACCGCCCCTACGATGGCCACATCTACGATGGTTCTGTGCCGCCACCCGGGCCGGTGCGCCGAGATGGCCCCGCCGCGGCGGGTCGGCGGCTGGGAGGCCAGATGGGGGTGCTGTCCGAGCACGAAATGCGGGTACTCGCCTTCGAGCGGAGCTGGTGGCGCTCGCCTGGCGCCAAGGAGCAGGAGATCCTGGACGCACTGGGGATGACCGCGACGCGGTACTACCAGTTGCTGAACGAGCTCATCGACCGCCCGGAGGCGCTGGTGTTCGACCCTGCTCTCGTCACCCGGCTGCGGCGGCAGCGCGCCAAACGGCACCGGCTGCGCTCGGCGAGTCCCGACCGGGCCGACGGCGGCTCCGGATGAGCGGCACGGGATGAGCGGCACGGGCGCGCTGCCGCGGCCCAGCACCCCGGAGGGCCGTGACGGCCTGGCCGCGCTGCTTCGCGAGCCGGCCAGGGCACTGATCGCGCTGGATTTCGACGGCACGCTGTCCCCGATAGTCGCCGACCCGGCCGCGGCGCACGCGCATCCGGGCGCCGCGGCAGCCCTGGGCAGGCTGGCCGGCGTCATCGGCACCCTGGCCATCATCACGGGCAGGCCTGCGGCCGCGGCGGTGGAACTCGGCGGCTTCGTCGGCGTGCCCGGCCTGATCGTGCTCGGCCACTACGGCTGGGAGTGCTGGCGGGATGGCACCGTGACCTCGCCGCCGTCCCCGCCCGGGGTCGCGGCCGCCCGCGCGGAACTGCCCCGCGTCCTGATCGATGCCCGCGCCCCCTCCGGGACCTGGACCGAGGACAAGGGGAATGCGGTGGCCGTGCACACCCGCCGCGCCGCAGACCCGCAGGCGGCGCTTGAGGCACTGCGCGGCCCCCTCGCCGCGCTGGCCGAGCGGACCGGGCTCACGGTGGAACCAGGCCGGCTGGTGATCGAGCTGCGCCCGCCCGGCACCGACAAAGGCACCGCCCTGAACACCCTCGTTACCCAACGACACCCAGGGTCAGTCATGTTCTGCGGTGACGACCTGGGGGATGCGGCTGCCTTCGGCGCCGTCCGCGCGCTGCGCGCTTCGGGTATCGCGGGGCTGACCGTGTGCAGCGGCTCGGCCGAGACAGCCGCCGAGCTGGCCGCCGCGGCAGATCTCGTGGTGGACGGCCCGGACGGTGTGGTCGCCCTGCTGGACGGCCTGGCCGACGCGATCAGCGGCCAGCCAGCCGGCGGATAGCCGCCAGTCGGGACCCCCGGCGGGAGGGCGCGGGTCCCCGGCCGGGCGGCCGGGCCTGGTCGAGGCCGTCGAGCTGAGCCTGGAACCAGGCCGAGGGCGGCAGGGCGCCGCCAGCTTTGACGAGGGCAGCACTGCGGGTTTTTCGTTGCGGATCGGGCATGGTGAGCGCTTCATGCAAAGCCTGCGCGGTGGCCGACACGTCGAACGGGTTGACCAGCAGCGCGTGAGCGCCGAGTTCCGCCGCGGCGCCGGCTTCGGTGGACAGGACCAGCGCGCAGTCGCGTTCGGACAGTATCGGGCCCTCCTTCGCGACGAGGTTCATGCCGTCCCGGATGGGGTTGACCAGCAGCACGTCGGCCAGCCGGTACGCGGCGAGCGAGCGCGGGTAGTCGTCGTTGACCGCGAGCAGCAGCGGATCCCAGTCCTCGGTGCTGAACTCGTCCTCGATCTGGCTGGCGAGCCGCTGCACGCTGGCCGTGTACTCGCGGTACTCGGGCAGGTCGTGGCGGGACGGGTAGGCGAGCGCGATGTGCGTCACCCGGCCGCGCCACTCGGGGTGGGTGATCAGCAGCTCACGGTAGGCCAGCAGGCCGCGCACGATGTTCTTGGACAGTTCGGTGCGGTCCACCCGGACGATCAGCTTCCGGTCCCCACACGCCATGCTGAGCGCCTCGACCTGGGCCTGCACGTCGGCGGCGGCGCCGCGCTGGCGGAGGCTGCCGGCGTCCACGCCGAGGGCGTGCACGCCAACGCTGGTGACGCGGCCACGGTGGGTGACGGTCTTGGCCACGGTGTCAACGTCCGCGCCGAGGAACTCCCGGCAGCAGTCGAGGAACGCGTCGGCCCAGCGCTGGGCGAGGAACCCGGCGTGGTGGGCACCGAGGATGCCCTCGAGCACCTCGCGGCCCACGCTGTCCGGCAGCAGCCGGAAGTAGTCGGGAGGCGCCCACGGGGTGTGCGAGAAGTGCCCGATCCTGATGTCGGGGCGCAGATCGGCCAGCATCTTCGGGGCCAGCGTGAGGTGATAATCCTGCACCATGGCCCGGACGCCGCCGCCAGGGTCGCCCGCGCCCTCGGCCAGCGCGGTCGCGAACGTGGCGTTGTAGCCGCGGAAGGACTCCCATTCCCGGCGGAACGCGAGACCGAAGTTCGGCCGGTTCGGCGTGTCGTAGAGCATGTGGTGGACGAACCAGAGGGTGGAGTTGGCCACGCTGTTGTACGCGCGGTGGAACGTGGTCGCCGGGATGTCCAGCATGCGGACGGCTGAGTGGGCGCCGCTGCCGTCGCCGCCGGCTGGGCCGCCATCGCTCGGGCCGCCATCGCTCGGGCTGCCATCGCTCGGGCCGCCACCACGCGAGTCGCTGCTGCCTGAGTCGCTGCTGCCTGAGTCGCTGCTGTCTGAGGCGCTGCTGTCTGAGTCGATGCGGCCTTCCGGGGCGGCCTTGGCGGCGGCCCGGTCGGCGTCGCTGAGGGCCGCGCAGACCCAGAGAACCTCGGCCTGGCCTGCGACGGTAGAGAGCCCGGAGACCAGGCCGCCGGCGCCCCGGTGCCGCGTGAGGTTCCCGTCGGCGCCGCGTGTGAAGGAGACCGGCCCGCGGTTCGAGGCGATGAGGATCTTGCCGCCGACCGGTTCCGGATTCATGAACCAGAGGCTAGCTGGAGCGGCTGGAGGGGCGCAGAGCCGGATCAGTTAGAGTGGGTGGCACAACTGAATAACGCTCATCCAGAGGGGTGGAGGGATCGGCCCTGCGAAGCCCCGGCAACCATCACGGTGACATGCGTCCGCGCGAGGTCTCCCGTGACAGGTGCCAAGTCCGGCCCGCGGCTGATTCCGGCCGCTGGGACAGATGAGGAAGAAAGGCCTCGCAACGTGAGCACATCCTCGACCACCACCCCTTCCAGGTTTGGTTACGCCAGCGGCCTCGCCTGCCGCGAGTGCGGGCACACCACCGAACTCGGCGCGCATCACGCGTGTGCCGAGTGTTTCGGGCCGCTGGAGGTGATCTATGACCTCCCGCGGCTGACCCGGGCCGACATCGAGGCGGGCCCGGCCAACATCTGGCGGTACGCCAGCTTGCTGCCGGTCCCCGCGGACGTGGCCGCCACGCCGAACACCGAGCCGGGGTGGACCCGGCTGGTCCGGGCCGATCACCTGGCCCGCGAAGTCGGCCTGCGCACCCTGTGGGTGAAGGATGAGCGCGGTAATCCGACCCACTCGTTCAAGGACCGGGTCGTCGCCGTCGCCCTCGCGGCGGCGGTGGAGATGGGCTTCAAGGTGCTGGCCTGCCCGTCCACCGGGAACCTGGCCAACGCGGTGGCTGCCGCGGCCGCCCGCGCCGGTATCCGTTCCGTGGTGCTCATCCCGTCCAACCTGGAACCCCAGAAAATCATCGCCTCGGCTGTCTACGGCGGCACCCTGGTCGCCGTGCAGGGCAGTTACGACGACGTGAACCGTCTCGCGTCCGAGCTGGCCGACGAGCGGGAGGACTGGGCCTTCGTCAACGTCAACGTGCGGCCGTACTACGCCGAGGGTTCCAAGACCATCGGCTACGAGATCGCCGAGCAGCTCGGCTGGCGGCTGCCGGCCCAGATCGTCGTGCCGGTCGCCTCGGGCGCGCAGCTCGTCAAGATCGACAAGGCATTCCGCGAGCTGATCGCGCTCGGGCTGGTGGAGGACACCCCGTACCGGGTGTTCGGCGCCCAGGCCACCGGGTGCAATCCGGTGTCCGTCGCGTTCCGGGAGGGGCACGACGTGGTCCAGCCGGTGCGGCCTGCCACGATCGCCAAATCGCTGGCCATCGGGAATCCCGCCGACGGGCCCTATGTGCTCGACGTGGTCCGCCGCACCGGCGGGGCCGTGGCGGACGTGGACGACGATGCGGTGGTTTCCGCGATGCGGCTACTCGCCACCAGCGAGGGCATCTTCGGCGAGACCGCGGTCGGCGTCACCCTCGGCGTGCTGCGCAGCCTGCTCGCCTCGGGCCAGATCGATCCGGGGGCGGAGACCGTCATCATCAATTCAGGCGATGGCCTGAAGACCCTGGACGCTGTGGCGGGCCCGGGCGCGGACGGACTGGAGGCGATCCCCCCGTCGCTGGCGGCATTCGAGGCGTTCGAGTCCTCGCTTCCCGGCCACTCCGCATTATGAGACCGGCATCATGAGAGCTGCGCGTCTCTCACCTGGAGCGGCTCGATCACCTGGAGCGGCTCGACCACCCGGAGCGGGTCGACCACCCGGAAAGGCAGGCCTGGCATGACCGTGTCCGTCCGTATCCCCACCATCTTGCGCACGTTCACTGGCGGGGCCGCAGAGGTCAGCGCGGGGGAGGGAACGCTGCGCGAGGTCATCGCCGGCCTGGACGCCGCCTATCCGGGGATCGGCGGCCGGATCGTTGACGACACCGGCAAGCTGCGCCGTTTCGTCAATGTCTACGTGGGCGATGAGGACGTGCGGTTCGCTCAGGGACTCGACACTCTCGTCCCGTCGGGTACTCACGTCTCGGTGATTCCCGCCGTCGCGGGTGGCTGACCGCTGGGCGTGTCTCAGTTGGCCGCAAGCCTCTTTCAGCGCGGGATCGCTGTATCCCCAAAGGACGCCCCCAGGTCGGGAACTCGACCAGCCGGATTCAGGGAGTTACGGGTCCCGAACGCGCATCGCACGGGGTAAGGTCGTTTCCGGTCGCTGTCGGTCGGTGCGAACGGCAAGCCTGGCTTGTTCATGCCTAACCGCTCCGCGATCGACGGGTTCCGCAGTGGCAAGGGTGGGACCCGAGGCTCGGCGCAGTTAGGGAGTTGTTGGGTAATGGCTCAGGGCACCGTCAAGTGGTTCAACGCGGATAAGGGCTACGGCTTCATCGCGGTCGACGGTGGCAGGGACGTGTTCGTGCACTTCTCCGCTATTCAGATGGATGGCTACCGCAGCCTCGAAGAGGGGCAGCGGGTCGAATTCGAGATCACACAGAGCGACCGCGGCCCGCAGGCGGAGGCCGTCCGCGCCGTGTGAGCCTGTGCTGGGTGAGCCTGTGCTGGCAGGCAGGCCGATGGCCCGATGCCCACCGCCTGGGTGCCGGGCCATCGGGCCCGCTGGCGCTGGGAACTCCGCACAAGTAATTTCTTCCGGTTCGCTGCCGCGCTGCTGCGGCGGCACCGTCCAGGCGTGCGCAAGCCAGGACATCTCGCCACCCCAGCGTTCAGCGCGCGAGCCGCGAGGCCGGTGCGCGGCTCCAGTTTGCACTCTCATGCCGAGAGTGCTAAACAGGTCGTTGGCACTCTCGGCATGAGAGTGACAACGCCAGGGCAAGATCGGGGCGATCGAGGCATCGTCGGCGGCAGGATGGGACTGTCCGCCGGGGGAGCCAGCCGTCGCGGGCGTCGACTCGATCCACACGAAGCCACAAAGTTCCGGGAGGATCTGGAGCCTATGGCAGCCAAGATGATCGCGTTCGACGAGGAAGCTAGGCGCGGCCTCGAGCGCGGCATGAATCAGCTGGCCGACGCCGTGAAAGTCACCCTCGGCCCTAAAGGCCGGAACGTGGTGCTCGAGAAGAAGTGGGGAGCCCCCACGATCACCAACGATGGCGTGTCCATCGCCAAGGAGATCGAGCTCGAGGACCCGTGGGAGAAGATCGGCGCCGAGCTG
>JAWWPY010000438.1:0-11344 GCA_033854735.1 Streptosporangiaceae bacterium
CGCGGCCAGGACCAGGTTCTTCTCGGCGGCCCGGGCCGCCAGCATGTCGATCGCGTCCTCGACACAGGCGAACAGGTCGAACGGCAGGGCCTCCAGCTCCAGAAGCCCGGATTCGATCTTGGACAGGTCCAGGATGCTGTCGACGATACCGAGCAGGTGTTGGCCTGCCGTTTCGAGCGCCTCGGCGTAGTCGGCCTGCTGCGAGGTCAGCTCGGTCGCCCGGAGTAGTTCGGCGAAGCCGATCACGGCGTTCATCGGGGACCGTATCTCGTGGCTCACATTGGCCACGAAATCCGCTTTGTCGCGAGTGGCCTGCACGGCGGCCACGCGGGCCCGCTCAACTTCGTCGTGCTGATCCGACAGCTCGGCGTGCAGCGCCAGTAGACCTTGACTGCTCTCATGGAGCTCGCGGCGCAGCGCCTGCACCTCACGGTCGAGGTCCGCCAGCGACGTATTGTCCGTCATGGCTTGGCCTAATTCCTGACCACCACGACGGTGGAGTCGTCACGGTCGCTGCTGTGCTCGCGGTGCAGTGCCGCGGCGGCGACCGCCGGAGCGTGGCGCAGCAGCCCGGCATGGTCGGCGAGATCGATGTGGCTGCACAGGCCGTCTGTCCACAGCACGAGCGTCGCACCGGGAGGCCATGGGTAACACGTGATCCTGGCTCGCGGTGGCGTGGCCGCTGTGCCGACAGCGCCCCGGTCAGGGACGAGCGTGCGTCGTGCTCCGGCGCAGAGGATGGCTCCGCTGATGTTGCCGACAGAAAGGCACCGAAGTTCACCCCGGCCGGGTTCCAGTCGGCAGACCGCCAGCACGGCGCCGCGCGTCCCGCGCATGGCCGCGTTGGCGCGGGGGAGGTACCCATCCAGATCGTCCGGGTCCTCGGCCAGGGTGCGCACGGCCGCGTCGGCCGCCGCGGAGGCGTAGGCCCCGTGCCCGATCCCATCGACCACGGCGACGGTCGTCCCGGCGCTGTCCTCAGCGATGGCCCATGCGTCGCCGCACGCTTCATCGATGCCGACCGACACGCCTGCCCAACGCCCCGGCGGCCGGGCGGCGGCCGCCGCGGCCTCCCCGGACGCGACGACGGCCAGCACGGTCGTTCCCCGGCCCGGGCCGGTGTCGATGTCAAAGTACGACGAGACACGGGCTACCGCCGACAAGCCGCAGCCCAGACCGTGCCGCCGGGCTGACCGGCCGCTGAGCGCGGCTGCCACGTCGCCGATGCCCGGACCGCGATCCACGGCGAGAATCTCCACCGCGTCCGGACGCAGCGGGCGGGCCAGGATCCACCCGCCCGGCACCGCGTGATACAGCAGGTTGGTGGCCAGTTCGGTGGCGGCCAGCCCGGCTCGGTCGGCCAGGCCCTGGCCTGTTTGCAGCCGGCCGGCGCAGGCCGCGACGGCCCGCCGGACCTCCCCGACGTCGGCGGTCTCAGAAACGGTGAACCGTTGATGACTGGGCTGGCGAAGTGAGCCCGCGCTCAGCGATCCCATTGGCAGATCGCCACCCTGGTGCCGCGCCCTGGCGCCGAGTCGATATCAAATTCATCGACGAGCCGGCGGCTGCCGGGAAGCCCCAGCCCGAGGCTCTCCGCCGTGCTGAACCCGGAGCGCATGGCCAGGTCGAGGTCGGCGATGCCCGGGCCGACGTCGGTGAATGTTGCCCGCACACCCCTTTTCTGTCCACTGTTGGCCTCCTCGATCGCCGCGATGCCCTGGCCGCAGGTGGCATAGCGGAGGATGTTGCGGGCCAGTTCGCTGCCCGCGGTGACCACCTTGGTCGTCGCCGTCAGGCCAAGCCCGGCCTGACGGGCATAGGCCCGCATGGTAGACCGGACTCGCAGCAGGTCGGCTTCGCCTCCGATGGTCACGGTGGTGCTGACCAGCGGGTGAGCCGTGGGGTTCTCAATGGTGGCTGTCATGATGGACCCGGACACCGCCGTCAGCGCGCATGCGGCGCAGCCGGTCCATGCCCTGTTCGGAGTTGAGCGCGGTGGTCACGTCCGACATGGACACGCCCAGCTGGACGAGGGTAATCGCTACCGCGGGGCGGATACCGACAATGGCCGCATCCGCTCCGAGCAGCCGCACCATCCGCACCAGGCGGGCCAGGACGCGGGCCACGAACGAGTCGACCACGTCCAGGCCGCTGACATCGATCAGGACCCCCTGCGCCAGGCTGCGGGCCACCTCACTGGTGATGTCCTGCTCAATCGACTCAACCGTCAGGTCATCGAGGTCGCCCTGGAGCGTGATGAGAAGGTCTTGCCCCATCCGCATTATCGGGGCGCTTTCAGGCACGGACTACGCCCCCTCTGCCGACTGGGCCCGGGTCCCGACCAGCCGCAGGGCGAGCTGAAGCGCGTCCTTGAGGCTGCTGCGGCTGCGCAGCCCGCCGAGCTCGATTCCGAGATGCACCATGGACTGGGCGGTATCGGGACGCACACCGCTGATGATGCTTTCCGTGCCCATCAGCCGAGCCGCCTCGACGGTCTCGAGCAGATGCTGCGCGACACCGCTGTCAATTCCCGGCACTCCACTGATATCGAGAATCACCACCTCGGCCTCGTCGGCCGCGATCCGCTCCAGCAAACTCTCGGTCAGCCGGGCCGCGCGCCCGCTGTCCAGCGTGCCGATCAGGGGCAGGATGAGGACCTTGTCCCAGACCTTGATCACCGGGGTGGACAGCTCCAGGATCTCGTCACGCTGCTGCGCCGCAAGTCGCTCCTGCTCACGCCGCTCAGTCAGGTCCCGGCCGACCTTGACGTAGCCCTTCACCTCGCCCTGGCCTTCCCGGATCGGGCTGAGCACGAAATTGGCCCAGTACCGGGTGCCGTCCTTGCGGATCCGCCACCCTTCTGCCTCCACGCTGCCGTCACGGACGGCACCGGCCATCTCGCGCTCCAGCAGGCCGGAACGGGTGTCATCCGCTGTGTAGAACATCGACATGTGCTGTCCGATGACCTCGGCCGCTGCGTACCCGGTAAGTTTTTCCGCGCCCGGGTTCCACGAGCGCACCATGCCATCCGGGTCGAATTGGATCACCTCGCAGTCGGTGATGCTGTTGACCATCTGCTCCACGCTGCGCAGCGCCTGCTCCTGCTCGCGCCGCCCGGTCAGGTCGCGAACCGCCATCACATACCCGCGCACTCCCCCGTCCTGGTCACGAACCGCGGTGAACACGATATAGGCCCAGAACTGAGTACCGTCCTTGGCTACCCGCCACCCCTGCGTCTCATGCCGTCCCGCCTCCGCGGTGGCACGCAAGTCCGTCTCCACAAGGCCATTCGCGATATCCTCCGCCGTGTAGAACAGCGCGACCGGCCTGCCGACGATCTCCTCCGCCGTGTACCGGGTAAGCTCCTGGGCGCCCGCCTGCCAGCTGCGGACGATGCCTTCCCCGTCCAGCCGCATCACCTTGAAGTCGGTGATGCTGTCCATCATCTGGATGTAAGAGGAATCGAAATCCTCAGTTGCCGCTATGGCCTCAGCCGTCACTATTGTCTCCCCAGTTAGCTAAGTTTCGCCCAGTTGGACACTTTGGGTTACATTCAACATACTCTGTGTATTCAGTTTCGGCGACGGCCGGCGGGCACCGGTCCTCGACGCTGGCGCCGAGTTGCGCACCGCGCCACGCGGCAGCGGGCTGACCGGACAGGCAGAAACCCGAAGGCAGGACCATGAACCCGAGGGCATGGCGAAGCTCAGCCATTTATGCTGTTTCGCGGGTCTAGGTCATTTGTGACCTGGTCTGCCCGTCCGCTGGGCACACCCAGCCTTCGGGCGAATCTCGCGGGCCCGTCAGTGCTGCTGGTCCCGCCACCTTGTCTACAGGCAGCATCGAGGGGCGAGAGCGGGCGTGTGCGATGGTCATGAGGTCACAATTGTTCGGCGGGAAGACGCGGGTCACGTTCAGTCTCCCGGCCGGGAATCTGCCCGCCGCGGTCAGCGTGGTGGGTGACTTCAACCGCTGGCAGCCGGGCCAGCACGAACTCAAGCCGCGGCGCAACGGGACCCGGTCGGTCTCGGTCACCCTGGCCCCCGGCGCGTACCGGTTCCGCTATCTGGCCACCGGCGGCGTGTGGCTGGACGAGCAGTCCGCCGACCGCGTCGGTGGCGATTGCCTGATCCAGGTCTGAGGAACGTCTGAGCGGATCGCCGACGGGTGGCCCGCCGGCGATCCGCTCAGCACGCGTTACTGGGGTGCGTCAGTGGATCCGGCTGACGACCTCCCCGGTCGTGGGGTCGAGCACGATCCGCGTGCCGTTCGGCTCCCCGCGGAAGTCCAGCACGCCGCCCCGGGCGTACAGGCTCCCGGCCACCGCGTCGAAGGATCCGCCGCCGGTCCGCTGACCCTCCAGCCAGTTGTCCTCGATGAACTTGGTGACAGAGGACTGGTCGGTGACGTTGTGGCTGACGTAGTTGCTGCGCGTGTACGGGGAGATCACCACGAGCGGGAGGCGCGAGCTGTAGCCGCACCGGTCCGGGAAGCTGCCCAGCCGCAGCGGTGTGCCCGTGCACACGGCCGCGTCAACGGTGGTGTTCGAGCCGTTGACTATCGGCGAGGCCTGGTGGTCATACCAGCCGTCGGAGTCGTCGTAGGTGACGACGATCGCGGTTGACTTCCAGTACTTGGACTGCTCGATCTGGTTGACCGTGTTGACGATGAAGTGCTGCTCGTCGATCGGGTCGGAGTAGCCGGGATGCCCGTCCTGGTACTCGGCCGCCTTGAGGAAGCTGACCGCCGGCATGTTCCCGTCTTTGATCGTTGCGTAAAAATTGGACAGATCGTACTGGTGGTTGGCCTGGTCCGTGTGGCCGATGGCGGCTTCAGAGGCCGGCGGCAGGTGCTGGGGGTTGGCGGTGGACTTGTAGTACTCGAACGGGTTGTGGTGCGGCGAGTAGTCGGCTGACAGGCCACCGCCGATGTTCGGGTGGGAAGCGCCGCACACCGCGTAGCCGGCGCTGTTGGTCCCGGTCGGGGCAAACCCGCCCTGGAACCAGCCCCAGGTGACGTGCCGGGCGTTGAGCAGGTCACCGACATTCTGCCCAGTCGCTACCCCGACCGGGTTGGTCCCGGTGTGGCTGGCGTCGGAGCAGCTGTCATAGGCCGGGTCGAGGTCGCCGTAGATGGTGCCGAGACCCTGGCTGTTCAGCGCGCTCACCGTGCCCGGGTCGGGGACGGTGGCGCCGGTGCTGGGGCTGACCGCGTAGCTGCCGCCGTCGTTGCCGGAGATGAGGTTGAGCGCGCCGGGCGTGGATGGCCCGAAGTTCGTGTCGTAGTTGCTGTCGCTCATCGCGTAGTTCTGCGCGTAGTTCCACAGCCCGGTCACCGTGTTGCCGTC
This sequence comes from Streptosporangiaceae bacterium, assembly GCA_033854735.1. GTDB lineage: Bacteria > Actinomycetota > Actinomycetes > Streptosporangiales > Streptosporangiaceae > JAWWPY01. The sequence goes on from JAWWPY010000438.1 coordinate 5,348, forward strand.
GTAGTAGTCCATGACGAGGCCCGGCGCACCGAACAGGACGGGCTGCCCGGTGCAGGTGGCGGTCTGGGTGTTCTGGACGAACAAGTCCATCTTCCCGCCGTCGAACGCCTGCTGCTCGGGCCCGTAGCCGTGGTTCTGGTCGCAGGTGAGCGCCTGTGACGAGGTCAGCCGCTGCGGGTTGAAGCTGTTCGGGTTGGCCGTGAGCAGCGCAGGGGTGAGGCCGTTCACCTTCGGCGTGCCCTTGGCCGCGTGGAACGGTGACCCGTCAGTGTTGGCCGCGCTGGGATAGGTGCCGAAATAGTGGTCGAACGAGACGTTCTCGTCGAACAGCACGACCACGTGCTTGATCGGCGTGGCGGTCGGCGCCAGCACCCGGTACTGGCTGGCCGACGCGGCGGCGCGGGCCGCCATCGAGGTGGCGGTGTGGCCGACGGACTGCGCGCTCGCCAGCGAGACCGCGCTGACGGACAGCGCAGCGCCGACGGCGGCCACGGTGCCCACTATCGCGTAGCTTCGGACCCGCCGGCGCCTGCGCCGGTCCGTGGCCGGGCCGCCCATGGGGGCATCGCCCATTTCGCCCTCCCTATGTGTGTGAACATGCCGACGGGCCCTGTGCCCGTCGCGCGGAACTGCGGCGTCCGGTACCGCGGGACCAAACGTGGCCTAGCGGGAAGACCGGACGACGACCACAGCCTGTCCGGCAGAGAAACACCAGGAACATTCGAGGTGGCCGCGTATATCCGGACCATTCGCAGGTGGCTCAGCGACGGCCGAGCGCGCGGTAGGTCCAGCCGGCGGCCCGCCACCGCACCGGGTCCAGCACGTTCCGCCCGTCCACGATGGCGCGGCGGGCGACGGTCTTGGCCAGGACTTCCGGGTCGGTGTCGCAGATCTCCCGCCACTCGGTGAGCAGCAGCACCACGTCCGCGTCGCGGGCCGCGCCCAGCACCGACCCGGCGCAGGTCAGTTCCGGATGCGCGCGGCGGGCTCGGCCCATCGCCGCCGGGTCGAACACGCTGACCGTCGCCCCCAGGCCGCTGATGGTGACGGCCACGTCGAGAGCCGGGGAGTCCCGGATGTCGTCGGAGTCGGGCTTGAAGGCCACGCCGAGCACGGCCACCGCCCGGCCGGCCAGGGAGCCGCCGGCCAGCTCGCGGGCCAGTTCCACCACCCGGGCGCGGCGGCGGGTGTTGATCGCGTCCACCTCGCCGAGGAAGCCCAGGGCCGGCCCGACCCCCAGCTCACCCGCCCGGGCCATGAACGCCCGGATGTCCTTGGGCAGGCAGCCGCCACCGAAGCCCAGGCCAGGCCGCAGCCCGCCGGGCCCGATCCGGCGGTCGTGGCCCAGCGCCTCAGCGAGATCCAGCACATCGGCCTGCGCCACTTCGCAGATTTCGGCCATGGCGTTGATGAAGGAGATCTTCGTGGCCAGGAATGCGTTCGCGGCGACCTTGACGAGTTCCGCCGTGGCCAGGTCGGTCACCAGGAAGGGGGTGCCCGCGGCCAGTGGCTCCGCGTACACCTGGCGCAGCACCTCCTCGGCCCGGGTGGAACCCACGCCAGCCACGATCCGGTCCGGCCGGAGCGTGTCGGCGACCGCGTGTCCCTCGCGGAGGAACTCCGGGTTCCAGGCGATTTCGGCCCGCCGGCCTGCGGGCGAGAGCTGCGCCAGGCGCTGGGCACACCAGGCGGCGGTGCCCACCGGGACCGTGGACTTCCCGACCACCAGGCAGGGCCGGGTCAGCAACGGGGCCAGCGTCTCGACGCACGCCGTCAGCTGGGAGAGATCCGCCTGGTACGAGCCGGGCCGCTGCGGCGTGCCCACGCAGACGAAGTGCACGTCACCGAAGGCGGCGGCGGCAGCATAAGAGGTGGTGAAGCGGAGCCGCCCGCCGCGCACGCCATCGCGCAGCAACGATCTGAGGCCGGGCTCGTAGAACGGCAGCTCACCCGCGGCCAGGGCGCTGACCCGGGCCGGGTCAGTGTCCACGCCCAGGACGTCGAAGCCGAGCCCGGCCAGGCACGCCGCGTGCGCGGTGCCCAGATACCCCGCGCCCAGCACCGTGACCCGGGGCCGGGCCGTCACGACGGGCTCCGCTCGTGCGGGGGCACTGGGAGCGATGCCCCGGGCCGGGCCGGTGCCCCCGGCCCGGGCCGCGCCGGCGCTTCGGGTGATCCAGGCCCGGAGCCCGCCCACCATTCCCTGACCGCCATGGCCAGCAGGTACGGCACCAGGTCGGTCGAGCGGCGCAGCACCCAGCCCGTGCCTTTGGTCGCCATCCAGGCGAACTCGGCGGCACGGGTCGGCGCGGGCCGGGACGGCTCGGCGCCGGGCCGGCCGCCGACCGGATGGCCAGCGGCGGCGAGCTGGTCGTAGAAGCAGCACGCGATCAGCCGGTGGCCGCGCTCACTCGGGTGCAGCCGGTCCACGCTCCACGAGCGGCGGTCATAGGTCTGCGGCTCCGCCGCCGCGTCGAAGTGCAGGGTGCCGAATCGCGCCGCCACCCCGTCCATGACGGCGTTGACCATGGCCATCCGCCGCGCCAGCGGGCGGGCCAGGCATCCCGGCAGGCCGAGCATCGGCCCGGGCTCGGGCAGCCGCATGGTGAGCACCACCGCGCCCGCCGCCCGCAGGGAACCGACGGTGTGCGCGGCCGCCTGTTCGATGCGCCCCGGGTCGAACCGGGCGCGCAGCGTGTCGTTGATGCCCATGACCACACTGGCGACGTCGGGGCGCAGTTCCAGCGCGCGGGGCAGCTGATCCCGCTCGACGTCCGCGGACCGCGCCCCCGGCACCGCGAGATTGTGCAGTTCCGGCTCGGGCAAGCTCTCGGAGAGCAGGCCCGCCCAGCCCCGCCAGGCCCCGCCGGGAAGGGGGTCACCCAGGCCGAGCGTGATCGAATCGCCGAGCGCGGCGAATGTCGTCATTCGGGCACCCCCACTCCAAATCCGTGCCGGGCCAGCCGGACGATCCTCATGCGGCGGCTCCCGCCCCGTGGCGCGGCCCGCGCCGCCTCGCTGAGAACCGCCGCGTAGTGGCCGATCAGCGCGTCACCGACGGCGGTCCAGCTCCGCGCGAGCACCATGTCCCGGGCGGCCCGGCCCTGAGCGGCCCGCAGACCGGGGTCCGCGGCCAGCCGGGCCACAGCGGCGGCGAGGGCCCCGGCATCGCCCGGGATGACCAGGTACCCGGTGACCCCGTCCCGCACGAGGTCCAGCGGCCCCCCGACGGCCGGCGCCACCACCGGCAGCCCGCTCGCCGCCGCTTCCTGGATGGCCTGGCCGAACGTCTCGTAACAGCCGCTGTGCACGAAGACATCGAGGCTCGCGAAGATCTGCGCCAGCTCGCTGCCCTGCCGCTGGCCCAGGAAGATCGCTGACGGCATGACCCGGCGCAGCATGGTCTCGGCCGGCCCGCTGCCGACGACGACCAGGCGCGTCCCGGGCAGCGCGGCCACCTGGGCCAGCAGGTCGACGCGCTTCTCAACGGCCAGCCGCCCGACATATCCGACGAGAACCTCGCCGCCGGGCGCCAGCGACCGCCGCAGGCTGGCGCTGCGCCGGGCCGGGTCGAAGCGCTCGGTGTCCACGCCGCGGCCCCACAGCCAGACCCGCTGGATGCCCTGGGCATGCAGGCCCGCGGCGCTGGCCGTGGAGGGGGCGAGGGTGCGGTCAGCCGCATCGTGGATGCCCCGCAGCCACCGCCAGGCGGCGGCCTCGCCCAGCCTGCCGGTGTGGTACGCGCGGGCGTAGCCCGGCACATCGGTCTGGTACACGGCGATGGCCGGAATGCCGAGGTGCTGGGCGACCGCGCTGCCCCGGGCGCCCAGGCAGAACGGGCTGGCCAGATGCACGATTTCGGTGCGGTGGCCGGTCAGCGCGGTGCGGATGGCCCGGCTCGGCAGACCGAGCCGGAACCGGCCGTACCCGGGCATGGGCAGCGAAGGCACCCGCACCACGGGGTAGCCGGGTGCGCCCCCGTGGTCGGGAACGCCGTCGTCGGGAACGCCGCGGGCCGGCCGCGGCGCGATGACGAGCGGACGGTGGCCGCGGCGGACCAGATGCTCAGCCACCCGCAGGACACTGTGCGCGACACCATTCACATCAGGCCGGTAAGACTCGGTGACGATAGCGATGCGCATGCTCACAAGGTGGAACGCGGTGATGTCTGGGCTGCCCACATCGCCATGACCGGCGCGAGAACTGTGGATGACATCTCTGCCCGCGGGCGACCTGGCACACTACCGATCATGCAGACACTGGTCGTCGACCATCCGCTGATCGCGCACAAGCTCACCACGCTGCGCGATGAACACACCGAGGCCCCCACGTTCCGCCGGCTCACCGAGGAACTGGTCACCCTGCTCGCCTATGAAGCGACCCGCGAGATCCGCGTCCAGCCCGTGACCGTGCGCACCCCGGTGGATGAGGCGCACGGCGTCCGGGTGGCCCGGCCGGTCCCGCTGGTGGTGCCCGTGCTGCGCGCGGGCATCGGCATGCTCGACGGGATGGCGCGGCTGCTGCCCATGGCCGACGTCGGCTTCGTCGGCCTGGCCCGCGACGAGGAGTCGCTGGTCGCCACCACCTACGCCAACCGGCTGCCGGCCGACCTGACCGGCCGCGACGTGTTCGTGCTCGACCCGATGCTGGCTACCGGCGGGACCCTGGAGACCGTCATCGGCATGCTCGCCTCGCGGGGGGCGGCCGGGGTCGTCGCGGTCTGCCTGCTCGCCGCGCCGGAAGGGGTAGCCAGGCTGGAAGCCGCCTTCCCCGGCGACGAGCCGGTGCCGGTCCGGGTGGTCACCGCGGCCATGGACGAGCGGCTGAATGAGCGCGGCTACATCGTGCCCGGCCTCGGCGACGCCGGCGACCGCCTGTTCGGCGAGATCTGAGCCCGCCACTTCCATGATCACGGAATATTTCTGGGTCTATGTGTCCGGCATGTTCCGTGATCATGAAGCCCGGGCCGTCTGGGGCACGTCCTAGATGCCGACGGGGTGCCAGACCGTCTTGGTCTCCAGGAAGGCCAGCAGGCGGCCCGTGCCCGGCGGTGCGGCCCAGTCCTCGGCCACCGCGTTCGCACCGGCGGCGAACACCCGCTTGACGTTCCCGGCCGCCAGCCGCTCCAGGTCCGCGCGATCCGCGCCGGGCACCCCGGTGAGGTCGATCGCGTTCACGTCCATGTGCGCGGCGAGCACCGGGGCCAGCTCCGCGATCCGCCCGGTCAGCACGTTGACCACCCCGGGCGGCACATCGGAGGTGGCGAGCACCTCGGACAGGGTGACCGCCGGCAGCGCGGCCGCACCACTGGCCACCAGCACCGCCGTGTTACCGGTCGCGATGACCGGCGCCAGCACGCTGACCAGGCCGAGCAGGCCAGCCCCGGCCGGGGCGATGACCGCGACGACCCCGGTCGGCTCGGGCACGGTGAAGTTGAAGTACGGCCCGGCCACCGGGTTGGCCGCGCCCGCGACCTGCGCCACCTTGTCCGGCCAGCCCGCATACCAGACCCACCGGTCGATCGCCCCGGCGACCGATTGCCGCGCCCGCTCCTCGCTACCCCCCAGGCCAGCAACGACCTCCGAGGCGAACTGCGCCGCCCGGCCCTCGAGTAGTTCCGCGACCCGGTAGAGCACCTGTCCCCGGTTGTATGCCGTCGCGCCTGACCAGCTCGCAACCGCCCTCCGGGCCGCCACGACCGCGTCCCTGGCGTCCTTGCGCGAGGCCAGCGCGGCATAGGCGAGCAGGTCACCGCCAGGCCCGGTGACCGGGTAGGACCGCCCGGACTCCGAGCGCGGGAACGCCCCGCCGATGAACAACTTGTAGGTCTTGCGGACATCGAGCCGGCCGCCGCTGGGCTTGGCGGCATTCACCCCACCGGCGCTGGACGCGTCCGTGGGGAGGGGCGGCCCTTTTTTCGTTGCGGCGCTTGGTTTCCTGGGAGCGCGGGACTTCTCAGCCATCTAGGTACGCAGCCAGCCCGTGCCGGCCGCCCTC
>JAWWPY010000439.1:0-71849 GCA_033854735.1 Streptosporangiaceae bacterium
GGTCATCGCTGATGAGCTGTCCGGGCTGGGCGACGGGGACGCGGCCGCGGTTGAGGCGCTGGTTATCGGGAAGGCGGCCACCCAGACGACGGGGCAGTTGCGCCCGGCGGTGCACCGCGCGGTGATCGCCGCCGACCCCACCGCCGCGAAACGGCGCAAAGAGCAGGCGCTGAAAGACGCCCGGGTCGAGATGGGCAGCAGCCCCTCAGGCACCGCCACCCTGGCCGGCCGGGACCTGCCCCCCGTAGAAGCCCTGGCCGCGGATAAGAACCTGTCCGCCCTGGCCCAGGCCCTGAAGAAGGCCGGCGCCGAGGGGACCATGGACCAGTTGCGGGCCCGGGCTTACCTGCATCTGCTGGCCGGCGGCACCCTTGCCACCCTCCTCACCCCACCCCCCGCAGGCACCAGCACTCCCGCGACCGGCACCAGCGGCGGCACGCCCGGTGACGGCAGCCCCGGTGACGGCACGCCCGGTGGCGGCAGTCCTGGTGACGGCGGCCCTGGTGACGGCGGGACCGCCTGCCCGGGCGGCGGCGCATCGGACAACGGCGGCGCGGCGGGCAACGGGGCCGGCCCGGCGGACACCGGCGGAGCGGGCAGCGGTGGAGCGGCGAGCGGCGGGGCGGGAGGACCCGGGCCGGGGTTTCCGGCGCTGCGCGGGACGGTGCACCTGACGATGCCGCTGGCGGCGTGGCTGGGCTGGACCCAGTCCCCCGGCCAGGTCCCCGGGTTCGGCACCCTGGACGCCGGGGACTCCCGGGCCCTGGCCGCGATGCTCGCCCGCGACCCCGCCACCCGGTGGTGCCTTACCCTGACCGGCCCCGGCGGGCACGCCATCGCGCACGGCTGCGCCCGGCCCGGCCACGGGCCACCCGGCCCCGGCGGGACTGATCCCGGCGGCGGGCCACCCAGCCACGGGCCACCCGGCGGCGGGCCACCGGGCCCGGCAGGCACCGATCCCGGCGGCGGCCCTCGTGCCGGGCCCGGGCCGCCGCCCTGGATCACCGCGATGACCATCACCCCGCTGCAGGCCGGGGGCTGCACCCACCCCCGGGAAACCCACGCCTACCAGCCCACCCGGGCGCTGCGGCACCTCATCGAGATCCGCCAGGCCGTCTGTGCGCGGCCCGGCTGCCGCCGCGCCGCCACAGCATGTGATCTCGATCATTCGATCCCGTACCACCTCGGCGGGCGCACCTGTGAGTGTGACCTCGGGCCCGTTTGCCGCCACGACCATCACCTCAAGCAAGCCCCCGGCTGGGCCCTCACCCAAACCCAGCCGGGTCACATGACATGGACCGCCCCCAGCGGACGCAGCTACACCACCGGACCCACCAGCTACCCCGACTGACGGCCGATGACCACTGACCACTGACAGGTGGCCGCTGGGCGCCCAGCACTCAGCTGACCCGAACGCCAGCAACGGCGACGCGGCGGTGGCCCAGCCCCCGCGAGTCCCGCGAGTCCCGCGAGTCCCGCGAGTCCCGCGAGTCCCGAGCGAGATACCGCGAATGCAGATCGGGCAGGGTGTGCTCGCAACGGTCAGGACCACGCGGCGCCCCGCGAATCCGGGATTAACCGGAAAGCAGATCGGGCAGGTGATTGAGGACAATCCGCGGCGTTACTTCAACGAGGAGCGTGTCATGAGCACGCCATTCGATACCACGGGCGTGACCCGCGGCCCTGACGGGATCAAGCGGTACGACGGGTTGCCGGGCAGTCTCGTCCATATGCTGCGGGACACCGTTGAGGGCCACCCGGACCGGGAGGCGCTGGCCGAAACCGGCGGCGGGCCACGGCTGACCTACCGCGAGCTGTGGGACAGGGCCGCACGGGTGGCAGGTGGGCTCCGGGCGGCCGGCCTGCAGCGCGGGGACCGGGTGGCGCTGCGGCTCGGCAACGGCGTCGACTGGGTGCTCGGCTTCTTCGGCGCGGTACTGGCGGGCGCGACAGTAGTACCCGTCAACACCCGGCTGACCGAGGACGAAGTGGCCTACGTCGTAACGGACAGCGGCGCCTCGTACGTCATCGCGCCGGGCGATCCGCTGCCGGATGGTCCTCCCCTCGCCGTCGATGACGCCGGCCCAGACGACCCGGCGGCGATCTTCTACACCAGCGGCACCACCGGCTTCCCCAAAGGGGCCGTCACCACGCATGCGAACTTCCTGTCAAACTGCGAGAACTGCTGGCGGATCCGGAACACGAGGGACGACGAGGAGCCGCCGCGGACGCTGATCTCGGTGCCGCTGTTCCACGTGACCGGCTGCAATAGCCAGCTCCTGCTCGCCGTGTACCGGGCGGGCACCAGCGTGATCATGCCGCAATTCGACCCCGGAACGTTCCTCCGGGCGATCGAGACCGAGCGGATCGACGTGCTGACCACTGTGCCCGCGATCTACTGGCTGGCGATCAGCCAGCCGGACTTCACCGCGACCGACGTGTCCGCGGTGCGGTTCCTGTCCTACGGTGGCGCTCCGATCGCGCCCGAACTCGTCGGCCGGATCATGAAGGCATTCCCCGGCGCCCGGGTCGGCAATGGCTTCGGTCTCACCGAAACCTCCAGCGTCGCCACCTACCTGCCGCACGAGTACGCCGCCGAGCACGCGGATTCCGTGGGGTTCCCGGTGCCCGTGTGCGATGTGCGGATTGAGACGGCTGGCGGCGAGAACGTCGGCGAACTGCTCGTCCGCGGGCCCAACATCGTCCCCGGGTACTGGAACAAGCCCGACGCCACCGCGGCGGCCTTCACCGGCGGCTGGCTGCACACCGGAGACCTGGCCCGCATCGACCCCGAAGGCCTCGTCTACATCGTCGACCGGGCCAAAGACATGATCAACCGCGGCGGCGAGAACGTGTACTGCGTCGAGGTCGAGAACGCCCTGGCCGGAGCGCCCGGGATGTACGAGGCAGCCGTCGTCGGCGTCCCCGACGAGATGATGGGCGAGAAAGTCGGCGCGGTGCTCGTGCCCATCCCCGGCACCACCATCGATACCGCGGCGGTGCTCGGCTACCTGGCCGAGCGGATCGCCGACTTCAAGGTTCCCCAGTACCTCGTCATCCGGCCCGATCCGCTGCCCCGCAACCCCGGCGGGAAACTGCTCAAACGCCGGATACGCAACGAAACCCAGTGGGGCTCCCCCGTGCGCTAGCCGGGTGATTGGGCCAGGTCCTCAAGCCTGACCGCTGGGCAGGCCGAGTGAGGCGCGGGTGAACTCGGCTGCGATGCGGTGCCACAGGCGCGCCCCATGAAGCTGGCCCCGGGCGTCATCGCCGCGGAGCAGGGCGTCATCACCCCGGAGCAGGGCGTGATTGCCGTTGGGTACCTCGATGGTCTCAACCGGCGTGATGGAACGAGCGCGGTCCGCGTAGGCCCAGGTTTCGCTGGGACTGGTCACCGTGTCGGCGCTGCCATGGGCGAGCAGGACCCGGCGCCCGGCCAACTGGTCCACCGGCTCGCCGGGCGGCAGCCAGGGCGCGAGCCCGGCGATCGCCGACACCAGGGGATGCCCGGCCACGCGCAAGGCCGCGCGGGCACCCATCGAGTGCCCGACCAGCACCACGGGTACGCGTCCAAGCCGGCCGGAGAGCTCGTCGAGCAACTCGGTCAGATCATGGACCGGAGAGGCTTCGGCTCCGTTCCAGCCGCGGAGCCGGAGCCTGGGCCGGCAGACCACAACCCCGCTGCCGTGCACGGCCCGCCGGAGGGCTCGCGCCATCGGGATCATCCGCACCACGCTGAGCTGGACCGCGCTGGTCGGCTCCGTACTGACTGACTGGCCACCGTGCACCACCACGACCAGCCCGCTGGCCGCCGCGGCATCCGCACGATCAGCGGCGGACAACAGCGTCTCGCGGCTCATCGCAGACCGCCTCCCCAGGATGCGGGCCTGGCCGCCTGCCTGGCCGGGCGTGACCGAGGAACATGGAATGTCGAGGGATTGGTCCGATCCTTCGTTCAGCGTACTTTGCAGTGCAGTATTGAGGTCATGACCCCGGGTATGGAGCGCGCCGAGGCCCGCCCATGAGCGGCGGCGGGCCGACCGGGGTCGTTTTTCCCGCAACGTCCGACGGGCGCAGGAGCACGTCGGCTCTGGGTGCGGGAGTGATCGCCGACGCGTTGCGCCAGGTCGACAAAGCCGGGGCGGTCGGCGCGGAGCACGAGGGGAACTGGCGCAGCGGCTACCTGGCCCACTTTCGCCGGCTCGTCGAGGCGGGCCTGGCATCGAAGGAGGCCGCGCTGTCCGTGGCCCGCGACGGGCTGGGCTCGCTGCACCAGCGGATGCGGGTCGTGCCCGCCGACGGTGCCGAGACCGCGCTCGACACGCTGCTGTCGGCACCGGCGCAACGGTCAGTTGGCACGGTCACGGTGCCGGGCCGCCAGGAGGCCGCCACCGAGCTCGCTGTTCCCTACCGCGGCGAGCGGCTGCGTGGCGATGCGCTGCTGAGCAGGCTGGACGCGTGGGTAGCCGAGGGCGTCATCGAGCCGTCGTGCGCGGACGCCGTCCGGACCGTCGCGGCGCATCCGGGCTGGCTCCGGCTGCCCGGCCGCACGGTCGTCGTGCTCGGAGCGGGGGCCGAAGTAGGCCCGCTGCCCGCGCTGCTGAACTGGGGAGCCCAGGTGATCGGCGTCGACGTGCCCCGTCCCGCCATCTGGGAGCGCGTCCTCGACATGGCGCGGCGCAGCGGCGGGACGCTTCTCGTTCCTGTCACCGCGGAGACGGGCGAGCTCCCCGGGACGGGCGACGAGGTCCTGGCGCAGCGGGCTGGCCTCGACCTGACCGGGGACGTCCCCGCCGCGGCCGACTGGCTCGCCACCGTGGACGGCCCGCTGGTGCTGGGCAACTACGTCTACGCCGACGGCGCGGCCAATGTGCGCGTCTCCGCCGCCGTCGACGCGCTCACCGTTCGCTTGCAGGCCCGGCGCGACGATGTCGCGCTCGCGTTCCTCGCGACGCCGACCGACGTGTTCACGGTCCCGGCTGACGCGGTAGCTCAATCCGTCCACGCCTACGCGACCCGGTCGTGGGCCACCAAACTCGCCAGCCCGCCGCTGCGGGCCCTGTCCGGCGGGCGGCTGCTCCGCCGCGCCTACCCGCCCGGCGCCGACCCCGGCATCAACGACAGCCTGGTGGCGCAGCAGGGTCCCAACTATGCCCTGGCGAAGCGGGTGCAACGCTGGCGGGCCACAGTGGCTCGCGACGAAGGCGCGACAGTGTCGATGAACGTCGCCCCGCCGACACGTACCCGGTCGGTCCTGAAGAACCGGGCGCTGGCCGCCGCGTACGCCGGCGCGCACCGGTTCGGCGTCGAGGTCTTCGAACCGGCCACCACCCGGGTGCTCATGGCCACACTGCTCGTCCATGACCTGCATACCGAGGATGGCCCTGCGCATTCCCATCCCTGGCAGGACGAGGCGCACGGGGCCGCGCACGGCGGGCTGTGGCGCATCGCCTACGCACCCCGCAGCGCGCTCACGCTCGCGGCCCTGCTCGGCTACGCCGCCAGCAGGAAGTGACCCATGGGCCGGGTCCGGGCTCACCCGAGGTTCACCCAGACTTCTCCTGGCCGTCACCGATCCGGGGTACGCGCGTCGGTCGCGCTGCTCAGTGTCAGGCATGTGAACGATGACACCAGAACACGCAGGCACTCATGGATCCAGCGGGTCACCGGCACGCTGTTCATCGCGGCGCTCTTCCTGGGCCCCGGGAGCCCGGCGCTCGGAGCGAGTTCCGCCGACACGGCGGGCCCCACCTCATCGCTCACTGGGTCGCTCTCGGCGGTGCCCAACGGGGCCAGCATCACCTTCACCTACTCCACGCCCGCCGCCACGGTGAACTCGACCAACTGGATCGGCATCTACTCCGCAGGCCAGACCCCCGGCCAGGTGGGCTCGACGACCTGGCAGTACGCGCCCGGCTCGAGCGGGTCGCTGACCTTCTCGACCACGAGCCTGAACGGCGTGGGCCGCTACGTCGCCTACTACCTCTTCAACAACGGCTACCAGGTGCTCGCGGGCCCGGCCGGCTTCAGCGTCGTGGCGTCACGGCCCGCCCCGGCTCCCACCTTCGAGCGGGCTTTCGGCGCCACCGGCCGGGGGGCGCTGACGGACCCCTCCGGCGTCGCGGTGGACGGGCATGGGCATGTCTGGGTGGCGGACCGCTCCAGCAGCAGGGTCGAGGCGTTCACGCCGTCCGGCACGCTGGTCACCACATTCGGTGAGCACGGCGCTGGCGCCCTGCTTCAGCCGGACGGCGTCGCCGTCGGACCCGACGGCAACGTCTGGGTGTCCGACACCGGTCATGACCGGATCGTCGAGTTCTCCCCACACGGCACCGAACTGCGGGCGTTCGGCTCGCCGGGTTCCGGCCATGGCCAACTGGACCAGCCGCAGGATCTCGCGGCGGCGCCCGGGGGCGACATCTACGTCGCCGATCAGGCCAACAACCGGATAGAGGTGTTCTCGGCATCCGGCGGCTACCTGGCATCCATCTCAGTGCCCACCCCCTACGGCGTCGCCCTCAGCGGGTCGGGCGATCTGTGGGTCTCCAGCCCTAGCTACGCCGCCGGCAACGCGGTGTATGAGTTCTCCGCGACGGGCAGTCAGCTACGGGAGTTCGGTTCCACCCAGAGTGGGTACGGCGCGCTGTCGAATCCGGGCGGCCTCGCGGTCGGGCCCGGCGGCCGGATCTACGTCGCCCAGCCCGACTACGGATGGGTGACCGTGTTCAGCCCCGACGGCAGTTTCTACACCGAGTTCGGGCTGCAGTCCAACGTCGGCCACGCCCGCGAGGATCTGGCCTTCCCTCAGGACCTGGCCATCACCGCGAGCGGCCAGGCGTGGGTCGCGGACAGCGGCAACGGCCGGGTGGTCGAGTTCGCCCCGCCCGGCTCGGCCACCGCGGCCTCCGCGCTGCTGCCGCCCGGCGGGGCGCCAGCGCCAGGCCGGGCGCCAGCGCTAGGCCGGGCGCCAGCGCTAGGCCGGGCGCCATCTCCAGACGGGGCCGGAGTTCCCCGGGGCGCCTGGTGGGCGCTCGTGATCGGCCTCGGCGGCCTGGGCCTGGCCGGTGGGCGCCTGCGGCGGCGCAGGTCTGCTGACCCGGCTCGGCCTGTCCCGTCGGGGACCGCCACGCCAGGGCCCGCCACGCCAGGGGCCGCCGCACCAGCCCCGGACGACCCGCGCGCGGCCGCGGGACCCACCCCGCGCACGCCAGTGCCGACCAGCCCGCAGACGCTGCGGGCGCCGACCCCGACGCCCGTGCCAGCCAGCCCGCCGACGCTGCGGGGGCCTACCCCGACGCCCGTGTCAGCCAGCCCGCCGACGCCCGGCACTCCACCCGCCGTTACCCGGCGCCGGCTGCTCACGGGCGCGACCGCGTTCGCGGGCGCGGGCCTCGGGGCGGCGGTGCTGCCGCTCAACCTCCGGAAGGCGCTCGCGCAGACGCTCGCCAACCCGCCCCGGGCGAGACTGACCGATATCAAGAACATCGTGATCTTGATGCAGGAGAACCGGAGCTTCGACCACTACTTCGGCACCATGCCGGGGGTACGGGGCTTCAGCGACCCGGCGGCGATCAAGCTGCCGAACGGCAATCCCGTTTTCTACCAGCCCGACCCCTCCCACGCGCAGGGCTACCTGCTCCCGTTCCGCTACGACACGAAAATGACCAGCGCGCAGGCCACACCGGGTACCGACCACAGCTGGCCCACCCAGCACCAGGCGTGGAACAACGGCACGATGGACGCCTGGATCGCGGCCAAGGGCCCGTACACGATGGGGTACTTCGCCCAGCAGGACATCCCGTTCCACTGGGCGCTGGCCCAGGCCTTCACGATCTGCGACAACTATCACTGCTCGGTGCTCGGCCCGACCAACCCGAACCGGCTGAACCTGTGGACCGGCATGATCGACCCGAACGGCACCGGCGGCGGCCCGATCATCGACAACACACCCGCGTTCAATAACGTCATCCTGTCCTGGACCACGTATCCGGAACGGCTCCAGCGGGCCGGGATCAGCTGGCAGGTGTACCAGGAGGAGGACAACTACGACGACAACGCGCTGGCGTGGTTCACGCAGTACGCCAACGCGCCCGCCTCCTCACCGCTGCGCCAGCGGGGGATTGCGTTCGGGCGGGCCGGGGACTTCGAGGCCGACGCCCGGGCTGACCGGCTGCCCCAGGTGTCCTGGCTGGTCGCTCCGACCGCGCAGACCGAGCATCCGGACTACTTCCCGGCGGCGGGGGCGGAGTACATCGCGCAGAAGCTCGACGCGATCGCGTCCAACCCGGACGTGTGGGCGAAGACCGCGTTCATCCTCTGCTACGACGAGAACGATGGCCTGTTCGATCACGTGGTGCCACCCACCCCGCCCGCCGGGACCCCCGACGAGTTCGTCCAGGGCGAGCCGATCGGGCTAGGTTTCCGCACTCCCACGACCGTCGTGTCGCCGTGGACGGCCGGCGGATTCGTGTGCTCCGACGTGTTCGATCACACGTCGCTGATCCGCTTCATCGAGGCGCGGTTCGGCGTCCATGAGCCCAACATCAGCGCGTGGCGGCGGCAGACCAGCGGGAATCTCACCTCCGCGTTCCGGTTCTCGGCGCAGCCGGCCCGCTACCCCAACGGCAACACCAGGCTGCAGCTCGCCGCCGCCGAGGCCGGCCTGCTCGCCGCCCAGCAGGAAGTGAACGACAACCCCGCCCCGGTCATCCCCGCGGTCAACCAGCCCCTGCCCAGGCAGTAAAGCCCGCGAAGTAGGCCAGGCCCAGGGGCGACCAGGCACGCCCGCTATGCGGCCCGGCCTGGCCAGCCACGCGCTGCATCCGATGCGGTAGCCGTCCTACGCCGCCACAGGCCATCTCAGCACTGAAACCCTCCCCCATTCTGCATCTCTCAGTAATTGTCCAATCACACAGAGCGATATATGCCGGCCTTCCTCACCAAGTTCATCACTTTGGGGGAGGTCGGCTACCCCCAACTAACCAGGGGGACCATCGCACTTTCTCTTAGCTTGTGGATAGAGCAAATGAACAAAGGCTAAAACCGCAGCAGCGGTAAAAGCGCAAGACAGGGAGAGGAGGTAAACATGTACGGAAAGATTGCCGCTCTCCCTGTGACAGGTGCCGGAGCTGCCGTGGCTGGCCCAGTGAGCGTTCTGGGAATCGTCCTGATCGCCCTGACTCTCGTTTTCGCGGGAACCGCGATTATGGGGCTCATGCCCAGACTGCACCGCAGTCACTGATTAACCGAAACCAACAAGGGAGGGTGGGCGTAGTGAGCGTAACCGTGCTGATTCCCGCGCATAACGAAGCGGAATGGATCGGAAGGATAGTCGCGAACCTTGCGAAGCAGACGAGCCCACCCTCCCGCATTGTTGTGGCCGCCAACGGATGCTCTGACGACACGGCCGAGATAGCCGCGGCGGCCGGCGCGGAGGTCTTCGAAACTCCCAAAGACCCGCACCGCAAGGCGGGCGCGCTCAACAAGGCACTCAACCGCATCCTGCCCACCCTGGCCGACGACGACTTCGTGTTCATCCAGGACGCCGACACGCTGCCTGTTCCCCGCTGGCTCGAGGTGGCCCAGCAATGGGCGGCCAAGAATCCGCTGGCGGTCGTCAGCGGGCGCTACGCCACCGCACCGACCGGCTGGAGCATGCTCAAGATCGTGCAAGAAAATGAGTTCACCCGCGACGGCCGCAGCATAGACCGGCGGAACAGCCGGACCAGGATCGTCGTGGGCACCTCAGCGCTGTTCCGGGTCAGCATCCTCCGGGAGATCATCGCCGCACGGGTCAGTGGGAGACTGCCGGGCCCCAGGTCAGCCGATGTGTTCAGCGTCAGGTCCATCACCGAGGACTATGAGCTCACGCTCGCGCTGAAGACACTGGGGTTCCAGACCGTGTCCCCGCCGGAGTGTGACGCGGTGACAGACGTTATGGACACGGTTCCAGCTCTGTGGACCCAGCGCATCCGCTGGCAGCGTGGCGCGTTCACCGATCTGCGGACCTACGGGCTGAACAAGGTCACGGCCTGGTATTACGCGGCGCAATTGCTCGGATTGCTGGGAATGCTGACGGTTTGCATAATTATCGCCCAGATAGCACTAGTCGTGTTCGTGTACGGACACTATTCTCCGGCTGCTGTGTGGATTGAGACGCTGCCCCTGTTCATCGCCTACAGGATACTTACCGTCCAGCGCACCGGCTGGAAGGGAATGCTGGTCGCGGCGCTTATGGTGCCGGAGACCGTGTATGACTTCTTCCGCTACGGCGTTTATGTGGCGGCGGTGTGTAATGTAGTCACCAGGAGGGCAACCCGGTGGGCTTGACTAAGAAAATCGAAGCCGTCACAGGTATCGTACTGGGGGGCCTCGCGCTCGTCGCAATCGGCGCAACGGTCGGGCCGATGCTCCACAGGCTCGGCGTGCACCATGTCCTCGCTGTCACCGCCGGCAACGCCACCGGCGCGAAATTCAACGTCCCGGCCTGGGATTACCCGGCATCGTCCACGGCAGCCACGTCCACCGCGCATCCGCGTGAGATCCCGGTGCTCGCTTACCACCAGCTGGACAATGGATGCGTGGCCACGGCGCTGATGTGCAACCGCACCGGGGCCGGGGTGGAGATCCTGAGCGAGCGCCAGTTCTATGACCAGATGTCGTACCTGCACTCTCGCGGCTACCGCACGATCACCGACACTCAATATGTCCTCTGGGCCAGGCACCAGGCGGTGCCTCTGCCGGCCAAGCCCATCCTGCTCACCGTCGATGACGGCATCGACAACTTTTACGCCCCCGCCACAGCGGTCCTGCGGCACTTCGGCTACTCCATGGTCTCGATGGTCGTCAGCGGCTTCGCGGACGGCTCGCAGCGCGGCGTGCGGCCCTACGCCCACTGGGATGCCTCATGGACACAGCTCCGCGCCCTCGACCCGGCCATCTGGGGAACCGCGTTCCATGCGGGAGCCCAGGGCCACCTTCTCTTCAGCCGGACGTGCCCCTACTTCTACCCCTGCCAGCTCGCGGGTGAAAGCGCCGCGGCCTACCAGGCCCGCGTCTCGGCCGACGTGATGACCGGCAAGGCCCGGCTGAAGCAGGAGATCCCCTCGGCCGACACGCAGATCTGGACGGTGCCCTGGAATGACCTGGCGCAGACTTCGAATCAGCCTCAGTCCGGGGCGGCCCCGAAGGCCTGGCTGCAGGGATTCGCGCAGAGCCACTTCCCGGTCATCTTCGTGGACGCCTTCGTGTCCAACGCGCGCGGAGAGCATTACCGCTTCGAGGTCCACGGCACCGAGAGCATGGCGTACTTCATCCACGAGCTGACCGTCAACACCCATGGCGGCGCCTTCAATGGCTAAGCGCGGGCGGGCGGTCAAGCTGATCGCCGGGGCCATGATCGTCGCCGGGGCAGGCCTCCTGCTCTACACGGGCTACAAAGTCTGGGACCCGTTCGCCGGGGCCCGGCAGCAGGCCGCCCAGACGGCTCTCAGCCGCTCCTGGGGGGAAATGCCCGCGCTGTCGGCTCCTCCCGTGGCGGCCCAGGCCAAGCCCACCACCCCCGCCCTGTGTGTCGGCCCGAATCAGAACATTCCGGTCGGCCAGGTGTTCGCCTTCATGCAGATCCCGGCGTTCGGGCCGGCCTGGAAGTTCACCATCATCCAGGGCACCACGCTGACCCAGCTGGCCACCGGCCCGGGCCACATCCTCGGTACGGCCCTGCCCGGCCAGGCCGGTGACGTCGGGATAGGCGGCCACGATGTGACGGCCGGCAACCCGTTCCTGCATCTCAGCAGCCTCCGGATCGGCAACACCGTCGTCATCACGACCAAGCAGTGCGTCACGACCTACCGCGTCTACCGTCCGCCCTACCGGGTGCTCTACACGGACGTCAGCGTGCTCAATCCAGTCGGGAGCAAGCACACCCTGACCCTCGTCACCTGCTGGCCGACCGACGTCCTGTACTTCGTGCCGCACCGCACGATCGTCCAGGCCGCGGAGATCAGCAGCGTACGGAGGTAGCGAAGGCCACGCCCGGGGTCACGCCATGCGGTCCAGGATCTCGCGGACGAGATCCATGGGCGTGTGCGGGTGCAGGAAGGCGAATCTGGCCACCGTCTCGCCCTCCCACGCCGTCGGGGGTATGAACGCCACCTGGTCGCGGAGCAACTCATCGGCCCACCGGGTATAGCGCTCGGGGGCCCAGCCGCGGCGGCGGAAGAGCACCACGGACAGATCGGGCTCGCGGACCAGTTCGAGGTGGTCGCGGGTGCTGATTTCCGCGGCGGTTTCCCGGGCCAGCCGAAGACCCGCCTCGATCGCCTCGGTATAGGCCGCCGTGCCGTGCACGGCCAGCGAGAACCACAGCGGCAGCCCGCGGGCCCGCCTGGTCAGGTGATAGGCGTAATCC
Source organism: Streptosporangiaceae bacterium (assembly GCA_033854735.1). GTDB lineage: Bacteria > Actinomycetota > Actinomycetes > Streptosporangiales > Streptosporangiaceae > JAWWPY01. Next base: position 12,410 of record JAWWPY010000439.1, read on the forward strand.
GTCGGATTCCACTCGGCGGACTCACCGTGGATCACATCGAGATAGGAAGCATCCTGCTTGTGCACCGACCGGGCCAGCGACGGGTCGCGGTAGAGCAGCGCGGCACAGTCATAGGGGCCGAACAACCACTTGTGCGGGTCCACGATGAACGAGTCGGCGTGCTCTATGCCGTCGAACACCGGCCGGACGCTCGGCGCGAACAGCCCCGCGCCGCCGTAGGCGCCGTCCACGTGGAACCACAGGCCGAACTCGCGGGCCACCCCGGCCACGCCGGCCAGGTCGTCCACTATGCCGGCGTTCGTCGTGCCCGACGTCGCCACCACCGCGGCGAGCGACGCCGGGTCGCCGTCGGCCTCGATGGCGGCCCGGAGCGCGGCCCCCGTGACCCGGTGACCGTCGGCCTGCACAGTCAGCGGATCCATCTCCAGGATCCGCAGCGTATTGACGATCGACGAGTGGGCGTCCGCGCCGACGGCGACCCGCCAGCGGCGGCCGGCGGCGGCGCTTCCCGCGGCGCGCTTGGCCACCTCCCTGGCCACGACCAGGGCCGACAGGTTCGCGGCTGAGCCGCCGGAGACGAAGCACCCGCCCGCGGACTCGGGCAGCCCGGCGCGGTCAGCGATCAGGCGCAGCACCTGGTTCTCGGCCTGGATGGCGCCCGCGGCCTCCAGCCAGGAGATGCCCTGGATCGAGGCGCACGAGACCAGCATGTCGAACAGCAGGGACGCCTTCGTCGGCGCGGCCGGGATGAAGCCGAGAAAGCGCGGGCTGTCGGCCGAGATCACGGCCGGCGCCACGACCGAGGCGTACACGCCCAGGACCTGATCGGAGTTGTGTGGGCCGTCGGCCAGCAGGCCCGCCAGCGCGGCATCCAGATCGGCCGGATCCCGCGGGCCCCCGTCCAGCGGCACCGGGTCCAGCCGGAGCCGGTTCTCCGCGTAGGCCAGCACGGACCGGATCATCTGCTCGGTTACTGCGTCCACGCGATGCATGGCCGGAACGTAGAGCGCGGGCGGGTCTTCGCGCAACAACCCGGAACGCGTGGCGAGGTGACCCGCCGGGTAGTTCCGTTGAGTCAAGGGCCAGACTGGGGAGCCGCAGAGTGGAGGCCGCCGGTGAGCACGTCACATCCGCTCGACCCGCTGACCGCCGAGGAGTTCCGGCTGGTCGCGTCGGTCCTCCGGGGTGACCGGGCGGCCGGGCCGCGATGGCGCATCGCCTCGATCGAGCTGAAGGAGCCCGGCAAGGACGCGGTCGCGGCCGGGGGGTCGACGCCCCGTGAAGCACTGGTCATCTGCTGGAATCGCGACGACGGCCGGGCGTACCGTGCGGTGGTGTCGCTGACCGACGGTGCCGTCACCACCTGGGCGGAACTGCCCGGCCAGCACCCGAACATCACGCTGGACGAATGGCACGAGTGCGACGAGATGCTGCGTGACAGCCCGCAACTGGCCGCGGCGCTGGCCCGGCGCGGGATCACCGACAGTTCCCGCGTCCTCACCGACCTCTGGGCCTATGGCGCCGCGCTGGTTCCGCCGCGCTACCGCGGCCTGCGGCTGGGCTGGTCAGACGTGTGGTTCCGGGGCAGCGAGCACGGCAACCCCTACGCGCACCACCTCAGCGGGCTGCATCCCATCGTGGACCTCAACCGGATGATCCTGCTCGAACTCGAGGACAGCGTCGGCAGCGCGGCGGCCGCCGACCAGCCCGAGGTCATGGGCGAGTACCGGCCTGAGCTCATCCCGATGCCACTGCGGGAGCTGAAACCGCTGCACATCAGCCAGCCGGAAGGCCCCTCATTTACCCTCCAGGGCCACCTGCTGACCTGGCAGAACTGGCAACTGCGGCTCGGCTTCAACTACCGGGAGGGCCTGGTCCTGCACACGGTCGGGTTCCGCGACGGCGGCCGTCTGCGGCCCGTCGCGCACCGGCTCTCGTTCGCCGAGATGGTCGTGCCGTACCGGGATCCGACGACCGATCACTACCGGCGGACCGCGTTCGACATCGGCGAGTGGGGACTGGGCTTCATGACCACGTCGCTCGAACGTGGCTGCGACTGCCTGGGCGAGATCACCTACCTCGACGCGGTCGTGCACGACTCGACCGGGCAGCCGCGCACCATCTCCCACGCCATCTGCATCCACGAGGAAGACAACGGGATCGGATGGAAGCACGTGGACCAGGCGGCCGGCGCGGAGGTACGGCGCGCCCGGCGGCTCGTCGTGTCGTTCCACGTCACGGTCGCGAACTACGAGTACCTCGTGTACTGGCGGTTCTATCAGGACGGCAACATCGAATGCGAGGTGCGCGCCACCGGGATCATGGTGACCTCGAACTTCGCCGACGGCCATCAGCCGCCGTACGGCACGCTCGTGGATCAGCGGACCTACGCGCCCTTCCACCAGCACTTCATCGTGGCCCGCCTCGATCTTGACGTGGACGGCCCGGTCAACACGGTCTACGCGGTCCAGTCGGAGGCGTCCCCGGCCAGTGAGGACGACCCCTACGGGCTGGGCCTGGTGACCCGGGAGACGCCGCTGCGCACCGAAGCCGAGGGCCGGCAGGACTACGACTGGAACACCCAGCGGGCCTGGAAGATCATTAGCTCCAACGGAAATAACGGGCTGGGCACGCCGGCCGGGTACAAACTGGTCCCCGGCGGGTCCTTCCCGCCCATGCTGGCCCCCTCCTCACCCGTGCTGCGGCGCGCCCGGGCCATCGAGCACACACTCTGGGTCACGCCGTACCGCGAGGACGAACGGTGGCCCTGCGGTGAGTTCCCGACCCTCAGCGACCAGGACTCGGGACTGCCGGTCTGGACCGCGCGAAACCGCGGGATCGAGAACACCGACGTGGTGCTCTGGTACGTGTTCGGCATCCACCACATCACCCGTCCGGAGGACTGGCCGATCATGCCGGTCGACACGGTGTCGTTCTGGCTCAAGCCGTTCGGGTTCTTCGACCGCAATCCGGCCCTGGACGTCCCGCCTAGTGGTCTTACGGGCCACTAGCCACTGAGCAGGTGACGGCTCCGCTGCAGGATCAGGAGCGTGGCCAGGTAGATGCCCGCGAGCAGGCTGTAGGGGACGATGTCCGACGTCGCCTGGGCCAGCGCACCGCTGCCGGCGGAAGCGACGGTCTGGCCGGTCGCCCAGGCGAGATTGACCAGCCCGAACGCCAGTCCCTGATTCAGGTCCAGCCGGTGCGCGCCCGCGCTGAGCAATGCGCTCGCGGGGGCGAAGAGGGTGCCGTAGGCGGGCATGCCCAGAATCAGCAGTGCTATCAGCCACGGCGCTGGCTCCAGTACTGGCGCCAGCAGGCTGACGACCACCGCCACCGACAGCGAGAACCGGATCGGCACGAGGGCGCCGCGGCGGTCCGACAGCCGCCCGGCGAGCGGCGAGAGTCCGGCCTCGATCGCGGCGGAGGCCAGGAAGGTTGCTCCGATGATCAGCGCCGTGGCACCGAGGTGGCTGAGCCGCAGCGGCGCGAGCACATCCACCGCCCCGAACGCCATGCCCGCGAGCATCGTCAGCCACAGGCCGGTCGCGACCTGCCGGTCGTGTAGCGCGGGCCAGGCCGCCCGGAGGCGCTGCGGAACCTCTGGCCGGGGGCCCGGTGGAAGGGGCATCGCCAGGGCCACGGCCATGAGGGCGGCCCCGGCCACGGCCGCGGCGGCGAACGCCGGCCCTGTTCCCACCTGGCCGGCGACCGCGCCGACCACCGGGCCGAAGAGCGCTCCGCCGACCGCGGCCCCGATGGCCGTGCCCAGCAGTTCCCCGCGCCGCTCGGGCGGGGCGGCCGTCGCCAGCCAGGCCAGGCCCGCGGTCCAGGTGCACGCCCCGGCCAGGCCCTGAACGAAGCGCGCGGCATCCAGCACCACGGCGCCGGAGGCCCAGCCGAAGACGAGCGTCGAGACGCTCATCAGGGCCAAGCCGAGCAGCACCACCCGCCGGTCCCCGAGCCGGGCGGTCAGCAGCCCTCCCGGCAGCGCGCCGACCAGCGTGCCAAAGGGGTAGGCCGCGACCAGTACCCCGGCCCCGGACTTCGACAATCCGGCCAATTGCGTGTAATGCGGAAGCAGCGGGGTCAGCGCGGTGAAGAACATCGTGTCCACCAGCACCAGCGCGCACACGAAGGCCAGCAGCCCGCGTTCCGGGCGCGTCAGCGGTGCCCGGTCCGGTGCCTGCCTCATCCTGACGACCCTCGCCTGTCTCGCGGGCGCCGCAGCCCGCAGCGTCGGCGCTCCCCCGCCCAATGATGCGCCGTCAGGCACTCAGAAGATCAAATTGTTTCAAGCCCGGCAAATCGGGCCGCCCGGGAGCCGCTATCCGGCCGTGGCCGTCGCGGCGATGATGGTCAGGTCGGCAGCATCGCATTGACCTGTACCTTTCACGCCTCCTCGAGCGCGGGCGCTAGCGTTGAGACACGCAGACTTCCGAGGAGTCACGGATGACCCAGCAGCACAAGGCAGACATCGGCGTGACCGGGCTGGCCGTGATGGGCCGTAACCTGGCGCGGAACCTGGCCCGGCACGGGAACGTCGTCGCGCTGCACAACCGCTCGCCCGAGCGCACCCGCAGCCTGGTCGAGCAGCACGGAGGCGAAGGCGCGTTCGTGGCCAGCGAGTCCATGAAGGAGTTCGTCGCCAGCCTCGCGCGGCCACGGGCGATCATCGCGATGGTCCAGGCGGGCCACGCCACCGACGCGGTGATCGAGGAGCTCGTGCCGCTGCTTGACGAAGGCGACATCGTCGTCGACTGCGGCAACGCGCACTTCACCGATACCCGCAGGCGCGAGGCCGCCCTGCGGGAGGACGGGCTGCACTTCGTCGGCTGCGGCGTGTCGGGCGGTGAGGAGGGGGCACTCAACGGGCCGAGCATCATGCCCGGTGGGTCCACGGAGTCCTACGCGAAGCTCGGGCCGATCTTCGAGTCGATCGCCGCGCAGGTCGACGGCACGCCGTGCTGCACGCATGTGGGGCCGGACGGGGCCGGCCACTTCGTCAAGATGGTGCACAACGGGATCGAGTACGCGGACATGCAGCTCATCGCCGAGGCGTACGACCTCCTGCGGGCCGGTCTCGGCGCGGCTCCCGCGCAGATCAGCCAGATCTTCCGCACCTGGAACGAGGGCGACCTGGACTCTTACCTCATCCAGATCACCGCGGACGTGCTGGCGCACGCCGACGCCGCCACCGGCCAGCCCTTCGTGGACATCGTGCTCGACCAGGCCGAGCAGAAGGGCACCGGCCGCTGGACCGTGCAGAGCGCGCTCGACCTGGGGGTCCCCATCACCGGCATCGCCGAGGCGACGTTCGCGCGGGCGCTGTCCGGTCACGCCGACCAGCGCGAGGCGGCCAGGGCGGCCTTCGGCAGCGAGGTGAACTCGCTCGACATCGCCGATTCCGCGGCATTCACCGAGGACGTCCGGCGCGCGCTCTACGCGTCGAAGGTGGTGGCCTACGCACAGGGCTTCGACCACATCGCGGCGGGCAGCGCCGAGTACGGCTGGGACATCGACCGCGGCGCCATGGCGACCATCTGGCGCGGCGGGTGCATCATCCGGGCCCGCTTCCTCGACCGCATCCGTGAGGCCTACGACGAAGACCCCGCCCTACCCAGCCTGCTGGTCGCGCCGTACTTCGCCGGGGCGGTCCGCGATGGGGTCGACAGCTGGCGACGGGTCGTGGCGCAGGCCGCGACGGCCGGCATCCCGACGCCCGCGTTCTCATCCTCCCTCGCCTACTACGACGGCCTGCGCGCGGAGCGGCTGCCCGCCGCCCTGATCCAGGGCCTGCGCGACTACTTCGGCGCCCACACGTATCACCGCGTCGACTCCGGTGGCAGCTTCCACACCGAGTGGGCCGGCGACCAGCAGGAACATCCCGCCTGAGCTACACCCCAGCATGCGACACCAGCACGCCACCGTTTATGGAGAATCATGGTCGTCCCGCTCTACGGCCGCTGTATCGCGGCAGCTGTCGGCCTCCTGCTGATCGTGTTCTCCGGCGCGAGCGTGATCGGGACGCTGATGGTGCCGCGGCCGGCCGGCGGACGGCTCACGCCCTGGGTGGACCGCCTCGTGAACGGCTCGTTCCGGGTGCTGATCGGGCTGATCGGCGACTACAAGCGCCGCGACCGGGTGCTCGCCAGTCAGGCCGCCGCGCTCCTGGTGTGCCAGCTGATCGCCTGGCTGGGCATTTTCTACGTCGGGTTCTCGCTGCTGCTGTGGCCATTCGTGCCGGCCGGGGTGACCCACGCGTTCGACACGGCAGGCCCCGCCCTGTGGTTCATCGGCAACTCGACCGTGCATGGCGCGGCCGAAAGCGCCATCCAGTACTGTGCCGCGCTGACTGGCCTGGTCACGGTGACCCTGCAGATCGCCTACCTGCCGACCCTCTACTCGGCGTTCAACCGCCGGGAGACCGATGTCGCGCTGCTGAACGCGCGGGCCGGCGTCCCATCCTGGGGCCCGGAACTGCTGGCCAGGACCCACTACGCCCTCGGATCCGGCGCATCCACCGTCAACACGCTGCCCGACCTCTACCGCCAGTGGGAACGCTGGGCGGCCGACGTCGCGGAAAGTCACACGACGTACCTGCCGCTGGTCCGGTTCCGCTCGCCGAGGCCGCTGTCGTCCTGGGTCACCGCGCTGCTCGCGGTCCTGGACTCGGCCGCGCTGTACCTCGCGCTGTCCCCCAAGGCCGCGCCGACCGTCCCGGCCCGGCTCTGCCTGCGCGGCGGTTTCCAGTGCTTCAACGAGGTCGCCCGCGGGATGGGCATCAAGGTCCAGGAAATGCCCGATGCCAGCGAGGGCATCAGCCTCAGCTATGCGGACTTCCTCGAGGCCGTCGAGCGTATGAAGTCGGTGGACTTCCCGGTCGAGCGCGATCCCGCCGACGCGTGGCCCGACTTCGTCGGCTGGCGGGTCAACTACGAACAGGCGGCCTATGCGGTCGCCCTGGCCGTGGACGCGGTCCCGGCGCTCTGGTCGGGGCCGCGCCGTCACCGAATCCCGGCCATTCCGCCGATCCGGCCGCCGCTGGGACGACCGCCCAAGTAACGCCCGCCGTCGTGGGCGGTCCCGGTCTCGTCCCTGCCCGGCATACTCGGCCCATGACCGCCGCTTAGCCGAGCTTCTGCGGGGCAGCCGTTCCAGGCAACAGATGAGGCCCGCTGAACATGGAGGACATGGCATGCCAACGGTCGCGGTGGTGGCGCACGCTGACAAGAGCTTCGGCGGGGGCTTGCCTGAGCTCAGGACGGTGCTGGCCCAGGAGGGTTTTGCCGATCCACTCTGGTACGAGGTGGCCAAGAGCCGTCAAGCGCCCAAGTACGCTCGCCGCGCCCTGCGCCGCGGCGCTGACCTGCTGTTCGTCTGGGGCGGCGACGGGACGGTCCAGCGCTGCATCGACGCCGTGGCCGGGTCGGGGACTGCCCTCGCGATCCTGCCGGCTGGCACCGCGAACCTGCTGGCGGCCAACCTGCAGATTCCGGCCGACCTCGCCGGCGCGGTGCGCGTCGGGCTGCACGGAGAGCGCCGCCCGCTGGATACCGGCACGATGAACGGCGAGCACTTCGCGGTGATGGCCGGGGCCGGGTTCGATGCCCGCATGATCAACGAGGCCGACGGGGGGATGAAGGACCGCATCGGCCGGGCCGCGTATCTCTACGCCGGGGCCAGGAACCTCAGTGGCGGCCGCGCGAAGGCCACCGTCACGGTGGACGGGCAGCGATTTTTCAAGGGCCGGATCTCGTGCGTCCTCGTGGGGAATGTGGGGAAGGTCCTCGGCGGGGTCGAGGCCTTCAGCGGAGCTCAGCCGGACGACGGACTCCTCGAACTCGGCGTAGTCACGGCCAAGAATCCGGTCGAATGGGCCCGGACCCTGGGGCGGGTCGCGCTGGGCAAGTCAGAGAAGTCGCCGTTCGTCCAGCTCACACGGGGAAAGAAGTTCCGGATCCGGTTCGATCGGCCGTTGCTCTACGAGCTTGACGGTGGCACGCGCCCCGCTACCAGGGAGATGCGGATCAAGGTTCATCCCGCCTCGATGACGATCTGCGTCCCGGCGCAGGCCGCGAACGAGTCCCCCGGCGCCTAGATATGTCCTGGCGCCGCAGACGCGCCGGCCCGCAAGGTGCCACAATTCGGACGTGCTTCCAGATTCGGTTGACTCGGAGGATGATCCGCTCGAGCAGGACGCTCCCGATCACGCGGTGGACGATCCGGCTATCGTGTCGTGGTTCCTCGGCGAGGGCGACCGGGCCAACCCCGCTACCGACCTCAGGGTCTTTACCACGGGGAACCTGGTCCAGCCGCTGGTCGACGGCCGCAGCTACTTCGCCCGGCTGTGCGCTGAGCTGAGCGCGACTGAGCCGGGTGACCAGGTGTACTTCCTGGATTTCCGGGGCGACCTGGACGAGCGCCTGGCCGGCCCGGGATCAGAGATCGGCGAGGTGCTGGGCGCGGCAGCGCGCCGCAAGGTCCGGGTCTTCGGCCTGCTGTGGCGCTCACAGCCCAAGGTGGTGCAGCAGTCCGAGGAGGCCAACGCGGATTTTGTCCGGCAGGTCGACGAGGACGGCGGTCAGGTGCTGCTCGATGCCCGGACCCGCCGCGGGGGCAGCCACCACCAGAAGCTGGTCGTGGTGCGCCGTCCCGGCTATCCCGCGCGCGATGTCGCGTTCATCGGCGGGATCGACCTGGGTTACAGCCGTAATGACGACTCGGAGCACACCGGCGACCCGCAGGTGATGGAGTTCCCCGACGCCTACGGCCCGCGGCCGCCCTGGCACGACATCCAGGCCGAGGTGAGTGGCCCGGCCGTGCACGATCTCGAGCACACCTTCCGGGAGCGCTGGTACGGCAGCAGCGTCCTTGACCTGCCCAGTCCACTCCGCCAGCTCTACGACCGCGCGTATCACATGGGTGCGATGACGAGCCGGCCTCTTCCGGAGCCGCTGGCCGCGGACGAGACCCGGCGGGGCCCGCACGCCGTCCAGGTGCTGCGCACCTACCCCGCCCGCGTCCGCCGGTACCCGTTCGCGCCGCTCGGGGAGCGGAGCATCGCGCACGCGTACCGGAAGGTGTTCACGCGGGCCCGCTGCCTGGTCTACCTAGAGGACCAGTACCTGTGGTCGAGGCCGGTCGCCCTCGTCATCGCCTCGGCCCTGCGGGACAACCCGGACCTGCATGTCATCGCGGTTGTGCCCCGGCATCCCGACAAGGACGGCGCGGTCACCCAGGTGCCTTCCGTGCTCGGCCAGCACGACGTGATGCGGGCCTGCGCCGCGGCGGGCGGCGAGCGTTTCGCCGTATTTGACCTGGAGAACCACCAGGGAACACCGGTGTACGTGCACGCCAAGGTGGTGGTGGTCGATGACGTGTGGGCGATGGTCGGGTCAGACAATCTCAACCGGAGGTCATGGAGCCACGACAGCGAGCTGTCGATCGCCGTGCTGGACTCGCAGCGGGATGCCCGGGAGCCCCGCGACCCGGCTGGCCTGGGGGACGGAGCGCGGACGTTCGCCCGGGACCTCCGCCTCAGGCTGTGGCGCGAGCACCTTGACCGGGGCGACGACGACGTGGCCGACCTGCTGGATCCGCGGGATGCCTTCGCGGCGTTCCGCCGGCAGGCCACCGAGCTCGCCGCATGGCACGAGGCGGGCGGCTCCGGATCCAGGCCCCCGGGCCGGGTGATGCCACATCGGCTCCGCAACCTCACAGCCGTGCAGCGGCTATGGGCCACGCCGCTGTACCGGATTGTCTATGACCCGGACGGGCGTCCGTTGCGGGACCGCATTCGCGGCCGGCTCTGATCGGCGCGCTGAGCACTAGGGTGCTGAAGGTGACCGTGCCCCGGGTGGCTGTCGGCCCGCTGCCCCGCGACTCTGCCTGCCAGGCTATCCGCGCTGGCGGAGGCGAGCCGGCCGGCGTTGATGCGACGGCCGACGCGCTGGTCTGGCTCGATTCCTCCGATCTGGACGGGCTGCGGCGCGCGCTCGCGGCCGCGAGCGCGGCGCGCTGGATCCAGCTGCCGATGGCCGGGGTGGAGCGAGTGGCCGACTCCGGGCTGCTCGATCCCCGGCGGACCTGGACCTCGGCGAAGGGCGCGTACGCCGAGCCGGTCGCCGAGCACGCCCTGGCCCTCGCCCTGGCCGGGCTGCGCTCGCTGCGCCGGCGCTTCGGTGCCCGCTCGTGGGGTGAGCCGGCCGGGGAGAGCCTGTACGACGAGCCGGTGACGATCCTCGGCGGCGGCGGAATCGCGGCGAGCCTGCTGGAGCTGCTGGCCCCGTTCCGGGTCACGGCCACCGTGGTCCGCCGCAGCGCCGATCCGGTGCCCGGAGCGGCCAGCACGCTGCCGCAGGCCCGGCTGCACGAGGCGCTCACCGGCGCCCGGGTTGTCTTCCTGGCCCTGGCGCTCACGCCGGGCACCGAGAAGATCATCGGTTCCGCCGAACTGGCCGCGATGCGGCCGGACGCCTGGCTGGTCAACGTGGCCCGCGGACGGCATGTCGATACCCGTGCGCTGGTGACCGCCCTGCGCAACGGCGCCATCGGCGGGGCGGCGCTCGACGTCACTGACCCGGAGCCGCTGCCCGATGGGCATCCGCTCTGGCCGCTGGAGAACTGCGTCATCACCCCGCACACCGCTGACACCCCGGAAATGACCGAGCGGCTGCTGGCCCGGCGCATTCAGGACAATGTCGCCAGGTTCGCCGCTGGCCAGGCGCTGAGCGGGCTCGTCGATCCGGCCGCGGGATACTGAGCCGGAGATCAGCGCCCCAGATCCGCACTCATCAGCCGACGTGGAGCGAACAGATGGCTGTATCCCCACAGGACGTCCGCCAGGCCTTGACCGAGCTGGGCAAACTGCGCTTCGGCGAGATGCGTGTCGAAGATGCGTTGCATGAGATCGTGCAGACCACTCACGCGATCTTTGACGTAGACGGCGCGGGCTTGATGCTCGCTGATGCCAATCACCAGCTGCACAACGTCGCGGTCTCGGACGAGCGGCTCGGACATCTGGAGGACCTGCAGATACGGCACCAGGAAGGCCCCTGCATCTCCGCGTTTGACGAGAAGGAGCTGGTCGGGGCCCCGGATCTGACCCAGGAGACCCGATGGCCGCTCTTCAGCCGGGCGGCTGTGGCTCAGGGGGTGCGCGCCGTGCTGGCCAGCCCCCTGCCGTACAACCAGGACGCCGTGGGTGTCGTCGCGGTGCTGTCCGACGACCCCCATCCCTGGTCTCCCGAAGGTGAGCTGGCCCTGCTCGCGTTCACCGACCTTGCTGCCCTGCTGATCGCGAGCATGATGCAGGGCGAGCAGCAGTCTGAACTAGCGGCGCAGCTGCAGGGCGCGCTGAACTCCCGGGCCGTCATCGAGCAGGCCAAAGGGGTCCTGATCGGGCAGCACGGACTGTCGGCCCAGGCGGCCTACGTTCAGCTGCGCGATCAGGCGCGGGCGCAGCGCCGCAAGCTGGTCGCGGTCTCCGCCGAACTCGTGCGGAGCGCGTCACACGGCGGCTGATGGCTTGAATCCGGCCCGGCGTCCGGCATACTGGGAAGGTCGTCACGACACCGCCCAGACTCATGCGGTTGTCCGTAACGTCGATGTTCGTCATCGCGTCTCTCCGACGTCGCGTCCGAGAGGCCCCTTCTGGCAGCAGTCGGCGAGGCCGTCCCCCGCTGCTGACCGGGAGATCTCATGGTCACCCTTGGACCCGTCTACGACGACGGCGTGCTCCGGATGACCCTGGCAGGCAGTCCGCCGGTCCTGGTCATTGACGGCGAGATTGACGAGGACACCTACCCTGCCCTCGTGCAGAGGCTGGGAGAGCTCATGGGTCCGGCCGAGATTCATCTCAACCTGGCCGGCGTGCAGTACTGCGACCTGGCCGGGCTGCGGGCCATGGTCCTGCTGACCGGCGCCAGCCCGGGCGGCCGCGGCCGGCGCGTCGTCCTGCACGAGGTTCCCCCGCACCTGCAGGCCATGCTGGGCATCGTCGGCTGGGACTCGACGCCGGGGCTCGTCCTGGCCGACCTGCCCAGCTGAACGAGCACACCCGGGTCAGCGGGTCAGCCGGGCCGCCAGTCTGCCGCCAGCCCCATCGCCGGGGCCTGCCAGTTAGAGCCGGCGTGGCGATCCGCGCCAGCGCTACCTAGACGAATTCTGCGAACTCGCGGAGCAGCGCGGACTTGGACCTGGCCCCGATCACCTGCCTGACGATCTCACCGCCGGAGAACAGGTTCAGGGTGGGGACGAGCATGATCGCGTACTTCTGCGCGGTTTTCGGGTTCTCGTCCACGTTGAGCTTGACCACGTCGATCTTGTCGGCATGCTCCGCGGCGATCACGTCGAGCACCGGGGCGACCTGCCGGCACGGGCCGCACCATTGCGCCCAGCATTCCACGATGACCGGCTTGGGGTTCCTGAGGACCTCGGCCTCGAAGCTCTCATCGGTCACTGCCTTCACTATGCGCATGATGGTCCTTCCGTTCCCAGATGCAGCGCCACGCAGTCGTCGCGGTTACCGTGCTCGCACACGTGGACCAGGCGACGCAGCCGGCACTGCAGCAGCGAAAGCTCCCGCAGCTGCTCGCCTATCGCGCCGAGCTTGGCCTCAGCCGCGCGGACGATGTCGTCGGTGGACCGGGCCTGCGCGGGACCCAGCAGGTCACCGATTTCTCCGAGGGTGAACCCGAGCCGCGTGGCCCGGCGGATGAAGGCCAGCCGCCACTGGTCATCCTCGGAGTACTCCCGGAAACCGGAGCCCCGGCGCTCGGGCACAGCCAGCAAGCCCCGGCGCTGATAGAACCGCACCGTCTCGACGCCGACCCCTTGGGCGGCGGCAAACTTCCCGATCGTCAGCCCAGCCATGTCCCGAAAACTAACAGCCGTACCCCGGTACGGAGTCAACCGGCGCACCGGATGGGGCGGCGGCCAGCGGCCCGGGGGCCTGGGCAGCTTGACTGGTCCGCTGGTCTGCAGCAGGATGCGGTCTGGAATGAGTCTGCGCATCGCCGTGGTAGGCGGGGGTATCGGGGGCCTGGCGGCGGCCGGGTTCCTGCACAAGGCGGGCCTGGGCGTGACGGTCTATGAGCAGGCCGCCATGATCACCGAGGTCGGCGCTGGTCTCGTGGTGACGCCTAACGCCGTCCGGCTGCTGCGCCGGCTGGGCCCTATCGAACGGTTCCAGGACCGGGCGGTGCCACTCGAGATCGGCTGGGAATTCCGCCGCTGGCAGGACGGCAGCGTGCTTTTCTCCCAGCGGCTCGGCGCCGAATGTGAGCGGCTGTATGGGGAGCAGTGCTATGGCGCCCACCGGGCCGACCTGCTAGATGTCCTGCACGCGGCGGTGACCGACCCGGGCCCGCGGCTGGGTTCGCGTTGCGTCGCGGTCCGCCGTCACCGGGACGAAGTGGAACTCGCCTTCGCCGATGGGTCCAACGCGGTAGCAGATGTCGTCATCGGCGCCGACGGCCTGCACTCGGTGGTGGGCCAGGCCGTGACCACTACCCAGCCGCCCAGGTTCTCCGGGATGTGCGCCTACCGCTGCCTGATCCCAGCGGACCGGGCGCCGCGCTTCGCGGTGCGGCCGGTCCAGACACTATGGCTCGGGCCGGACCACCATCTCGTGCACTACCCGATCGCGGCCGGGCGTTACGTCAATATCGTGGCGTTCGCGCCGGCGCATGACTGGCGGGTCGAATCGTGGACCGCCGAGGGCCGCGTGGAAGACCTGCGGGCCGAATTCGCGGGCTGGGATCCGCGGCTCACTAGCTTGCTGGAGGCAGCTCAGCGGACTGGCCGGTGGGCTCTGCTGGATCGCGACCCGCTCGCGCGCTGGACGAACGGGCCCATCGCCTTGGCTGGGGACGCCGCGCACCCCATGTTCCCGTTTCTGGCCCAGGGCGCCGCCCAGGCCATCGAGGACGCCGCCGTGCTGGCCGGCTGCCTGGCCGCGAACACATCCGATCCCCCGGCCGCGCTGGCCCGGTACGAAGCACTCCGCAAGCCGAGGACGACCCGTGTGCAGATGCTCAGCCACGCCCGACAGCACACCAACCACCTGCCCGACGGCCCCCAGCAGCAGGCCCGGGATGCCTCCCTCGCGGACCAGGATCCGCTGGTGCACAACGCATGGATCTATGGGTACGACGCCGAGGACTCACTGCGACGGGGTGGCACAACACGGTCAGCGGGGTAGTCCCCTGAAGCGGTCGAGGAGGGCGAGCACCTCGTCGAGCTTCTCGCCGATCCCCGCCCTGGTCGGTTCCTCGGTCGGCTGGCCTGCAGCGATGTCATCCCGGAGGCTCTTGACCCCCTGGAACACGGCCTCGACCAGCCGCGCCCGCTGGTCACCGTCGAGCAGGTTGAACGAGATGCCCTCCATGGCCTCAGAAAGCTCAAGCTCCTGGATATCGGCGGGGTCCGTCAGGTAGGTCCGGGCGCGGGAGAGAATCATCCGGAAGATCGCCTTCCGGATGGTGACGATGTCCGCGCCGTTTTCGGAGAATCCGAGTACTGCCATCAGAACCCGATCCTTATGATCTTTGCCTGCTCCACCTCGGGCAGGGAATCGACGTAACTTGTAATGTCTGCCACCGACTGCTCGCTGAAGCCAGTGAGGTCGATAACGGTGAAGTCCATTGATTTTAGCAGATGCGAATTGATGGCCTGATAGAATTTCTGGGCCGCGCCCGGGTTCCAGTACTTTGACGTATTCGGATTGCCCATCTGATCATAGGTGCGACCCTGACTGTCCACGTATTCGCCGTCGCGCTCCTCGGCTGAAGGCTTGAAATCGCTTTCGGGGTATTCCTCCTGCAGACGCGTCAAGGTAGCCGCCTCGGAGTCGCTCAGCCTGGCCAGGGCCGGGTCGTCGGTCAGCGCCTTGTCCAGCGCGCCTTCGACGTCGCCTTCGACTTGCGTGGCCTCGGCCTCGGCGGTCTCGACCGCGGGCGCGTCAGCGGTGGCGGTCTCCACGGTGGCGACCAGATCCTCGCCTATGGTGGCAGCCATCTCGGATGTGACCGTGGCGGAGGTCTCGGCGGCGACGTCACCCACGATGGCCGCGACTTCCGCCTCGTCGGCAATGCCGGCACCAGCGTCGGATCCGCCGCCCGTGAAGACCGTGAGTGCGACGCCCACGATGGTGGTGATGCCGACGGCGATACCGGCGCCGATCAGCGCATTCCTGACATCGTTGCGCTTGGCGTCAATGGCGTCCGCGTACTTGCCGCACGCATCGCCCAGCGACTGGCAGATCTGCTGGGCGCCCGCCAGCACGGTCCTGGCGTTACCGGGCGAATATACCTGGGACCAGAAGCCGGCAATGGCCGTCGTGGTGTCGTCATTGCCCTCGAGGCTGGCCAGCGCCGCCCCGGCATGGCCCGCGATCACCTCAATGGAGCCGGCCGCGCCCCGCCACGCGCTGGCGGCGGCGCGGGCCTGGTCGGGATGGGCGTTGGGCCAGAACCGCGCCAGCGGGCCGGGCAGGAACCAGACCGTCTCGCCGGGCCCGATGGCCGGGCTGGGGCCAGCCATCTCGATATCGTCGAACACCGGCTCCTGGGTGAACAGGGCGGGCGGCCCGCTCGGCCGGGCCGAGGAGTGGTGATCGGCGGTGAGAAAGTTGTTGGCCGTCTGCGTGAGTCCGGCTGAGACGCCGCCCAGCGTCAGCGCTGAGGTTCGCAGCGCGTTCCACGCCGCCTTGGCGGCGCGGGCGTATGTGGTGTTGAAGCTCGTCGCCGGGGCGTCGTCCCCAGCCATCCCCGCGCTGGCCGCCAGCGCCGTCTGCAGCTTCGTCCACGCATTTTCCAGGTCGGTCTGCGCGTTGTAGAAGGCCTGCGCCGCCGCCTGCACATCCTGCGGGGTGACGTTGATGGTCCCGCCGCCCCCGCCGTCCGGGAGGACTGCCATCAGCGCCCCCGCCACATGCGCACGTTGGTGGTGCTGGCGCTGTGGTAGTTCGCGCGGGCGGTCCGGATCACCCCGCCCAGCCAGGCCAGCGTCCGGGCCATGTCGTCCGCGGCCGCCCGCCACTGCGCATGAGCCACGTCAAATGCGGCCCGCGCCTCCCCGCTCCACTCGCTTAAGTGGGCGCCCAGCTCGGCGTCGAGCTGATCCAGCTGGGCCTCCAGGGCATGGAGCACCCGCCGGTAGTCCTCTTCCGCGGTCGCCAGAACCGACAGTTCGACGCGGATGACGCTGCTGATCATGACCTCCGCCGATCCCCGTCCCGGCCGTCAGGGGCCAGGCCGCTGGTGTCCGCCGCTACTGGCCGTGCGGACAATAGCGCCCGAAGTGTTCGTTGCGTCCCTGAACTATGACAGGCACGGATATCTGCCCCCAAGAGTAGACGGACGGGACCAGCGGCAGCCCGCGTTCGGGGAAGCCTGGTTCGCCGGGTGGCGGCCTGCGTGAGCTAGCGCGGCGGGCGGCACCCTGCTATCTTCGCGCCTGAGGGCCAGCCGGGGTCCGTCCGGTCCGACGCCGGTAGGCCCAGATCCGGCGCCAAGCGAACGTGTGTTCTACCGCATCACCCTTCACAATCGGCTCGCACATGTGTTCTAATAGCCTCCATGCCCTACCTCTCCTGTGCTGCCGACTCAGGTCAGAAGTTCCACGACCTATGCGAGAGCGGCATGGGCGCATGCGGGTCGCACCTCACCACACTCACGGATTGCCGGACGATTTGGCGTGAACTGCCCCAGAGCCAATCCGTCCCGGCCGCCGACTTCCCCCCACCGCTACGGCCGGCCTGGGCCACGATCTTCACAGCACCCAGCAGCCACGGCACCCCCCAGGAACCTGCACCGACCGCATGGATAGCTGACGGCTGGCCGTAATGGCGGCCACCGTTTACTGCTACCCGCGCACAGGCCGCACGCTAGAGGTGGGAAAGTGAGAATACACTTCGAGCATAATACGCGCGCAAAGAGCCAGCGCCTCGTTGACCTGAAGAACAAGGCAGCGGAGCTTGAGCGCCAGCTCTCCGATGCACGCGTCTCGCTTGAACGTGAGCTTGCACAGTTCGCCTTTAGCCGGGAAGAAGCGGCGCCTCGCGAGACGCAGGAGACATACCGCTACGCCATGGATGATCCGGGCGGCGAGCAGGATGCTGACAGCGAGTCGGCCTTCCATACGGCGCCGGGCCATTCGCACGACCATAGCGATGCTATGTCCGGCGGTGAGCAGCATTCACCCGAGGGACGCACCGAGGTGCTCGTCAACCACGGTCGGAGCAACGCCTATTACCCGGGGCTCTCCCGCCGGTTCAAAGTGGCTATCCTAGCGATCGTCGTCGTGGCGCTCGTCACCATACTGGTGGTAGTACTGTCAAGCGGCGGGGCCTCCTGGCCGTCCAGCGTGGCAATAGTCCAGAGTCAAGCCATCAAGGCGTGCCAGAATCCCGACGTGAGGTCGGAGCCCGGGCAGGTCAACTTTGCGTGCGCGAAGACGACGCGCCAGATCCTCTGGGTGTTCGCCCTGATGACGAGCGGCGATAACCCGAACTACGCCAACGCGAAGACCGGCCGAATGGGCCTGGAGCCGATCACACCGGCGCAAGGCGGCGAAGTAGCCTGGTCTTTGAACCTACACAGTCCGTACGACCCGTTTAATCCAACCGACAGCATCGAAGTAGCGGCGCGCGCCATCAACAACATTATCGGCGGGGCCACCGTCACCAGTGCTGATGGCAGCGTGGTCGTCCAGCCGGGGCTCGAAAGCAGCCCGGGAAACTGCATCCGGTATACCGGGTCGGCCGCGATCAGGTCGCGCAAGGACTTCCCGAGCCTCTGCGCCGAGCCCGTGACCAGTCCGGCAGGCCAGGCTGCCCTCGTGGCCGATACCTACAAGAGGTGGGTGGTCGGCGCTGCGCCCAACGAGGCTCAGGACGCTGCGGTGCTTTTCGAGGAAGCGAAGAACCCCGGCGACCCCCGAGTCCAGGCCATCCTGAAGCATCTATCCCACTCAAAACCGGCAGCCTAACCCAACTAGGTCTCTACAGACCTGCTCCGGTATCACACCGCCCAACGTGGCCAGGAATGAGGTGAGCTTATGCATTCCCCTAGCAAACCATGGTGGCAGCAGGTGACTGCACTCGTGAGCCTCAGCGCGGGCGGAGCGATAACAGGATTCTCCTTCGTCCCCCGAGCAGCCGACATAAAGTCGCCATCCAGCATACCGATTCACCTGCTGGCCCTTAAGCAGTCGAACCAGCAGGCACCTGCGGACGATGGGATGCTCCGTTCAGCCATCGTCAATGTGGCCAACTACTACCTCCGGATGGCGGCGGGCAAGACTCCGGCCGAGGTCGAGGCGATCATCTGGCAGCACGACAGCGTAGACGGTATCGACCACGGCGAATCGTGCGCAGCCTTTGCGAGTCTGACGCTGGAGCTGGCCGCGCAGGTCGTCGGCCAGCAGAGCTGGGTGACCGGGGGCAGCTCTTATCCCTGGCCACTCCATCAGTGGGCGGACGTCCGTGTGGCCCCGAATCCGGCGTCGCTCGGAATTATCTCGATCCTGCAGGATGCGGAGGCGCATCAACGCTGGCACCCGCTGGGCGACAGTTATCAGCCATCGCCCGGAGACTGGGTATTGTTCAATGGCCACGTCGAGGTAGTCACCGAATATGCCGGGGGCGTGCTACATACCATCGGTGGCGATTCCCTGCCTAATTTCTCCATCAACGCTCACGAATTCCGCGATCCGCTGGCCGCCCAGGGGGTCGTTGGATTCGTCAACAACGGTGGGCTCGCCGGTACCCCGAACCACGCGCCGAGTAGCCCCGAGCCGGCATCAGGCGGTCACCAGGCGCAGGGCCATGCGAGCGCGGGGCAGGCGGCTATTCCGGGCCCGCCTGCGGCTGGCTCCCCCGCGCCGGTGCGCTCCCCAGCGGTGGCCTCTCCCCCGCCGGTGGGCGCAGCTAAGCCGACCAGATCCGCCAAGCCGACCACCCCGGCCCGCTCCGCCAAGCCAGCACGGGCGCAGGCGCCCGGGGATGCGGCCATCCCCGGGATGCCGGTATCGGTACCAGCGGCTACCCCCAGCGCCGACCAAGGATCTGCGGAGCATCAGGCTCAGCAGCCACAGGTGCACCGGCCAGACGCCAGCCCGGCGGCAGCGGCGGGGACGGCGGCCATCCCCGGACTGCCGACCGGAGCGCAACCTCTCGCGGCCGGTCCGACGGCACCGTCGGCGACTCCGGTCAGCAGACAGCACCCGTCACCCCCGGCCGCGGCTGTCCATGACACGACCACTCAGCAAGCGTTCATCGGCGAAGTCGCAGCGGGAGCGATTGCGGCGCAACAGAGGTACGGCGTCCCGGCATCGGTGACAATTGCCCAAGCCATCGAGGAGTCGGCCTGGGGTCAGAGCGCCCTGGCCACCACAGACCACAATCTGTTCGGAATCAAGGGCACAGGCCCGGCGGGAAGCGATCCGCTGCCGACGCAGGAGTTCGAGAACGGCCAGTCGGTGACGCACATCGCCCTGTTCCGCGTCTACCACGATGCCGCCGAGAGCATCGACGACCACGGCAAGCTCCTGGCCACCAGTGGGCACTACCGGCGGGCCATGGCTGACCGTCAGGATCCGAATGCGTTCGCGGCCGCCCTCACCGGGGTCTATGCGACGGATCCCGACTATGGCTCGAAGCTCATCGACCTCATGCAGCGGTACGACTTGTACCGCTACGACGTCGCTCCGGCCGCCACACCTGCTGCCGCAAACCCCCGTGCTGCAAACCCCCGTGCCGCGGCTCCCCGTGCCGCGGCTCCCCGTGCTTCAACGCCCCGTGCTTCAACGCCCACAGCAGCGACACCCAGAGTCCCAACGCCCAGGGCCGCAACGCCCAGCGCTGCGACGCCCCGGGCTGCAACTCCGAGAGCCCCGACGCCCCGAGTCACGACACCCACGGCCTCAGCGCCCCGTGCCACGACGCCCAGTGCCGCAACGCCCAGCGGCGCAACGCCCGGTGCCGCAACGCCCAGTGCCGCAACGCCCGGTGCCACGACGCCCGGTGCCGCAACGCCCGGCGCAGTGATCATCCCGGGGCTGCCACAGGCCAATCCCGTCCCGACGGCCAGCGCATCATGGCGAGCGGCCGGATCCAGCGCAACTTCGGGACGGGCCAGGCCGTCCGATGCGTCCCGGCCCCCGTCACGAGCGATCCCGTCCACCCTGACCGCGTCTTTCAGGCGTGCGGCGGCGCCGCCTAACTGCCAGACGCGCAAGGCCGCATCCCGCGAGGCCCGCGCGAGCACGAGCCAGTACCGGCAGCACATCCCCCCGTCCGTGCGAAACGCCTTCACCACGGTGGCCAAAGCACGGCTCATGCGTGAGGAGCCGCTCTACCGGGACGTGGCCAGCTTCAGCGGTATCC
Source organism: Streptosporangiaceae bacterium (assembly GCA_033854735.1). Taxonomy (GTDB): domain Bacteria; phylum Actinomycetota; class Actinomycetes; order Streptosporangiales; family Streptosporangiaceae; genus JAWWPY01. The sequence goes on from JAWWPY010000439.1 coordinate 32,802, forward strand.
GCTGGGAGCTCCTGGCCGCCTGTGACTGGATGCAGTGCGAGGCCCGCGCACGCTATTCGCCGGTGCACGGCGAGAAACTAGGCTCGGTAAATCCCGACGGCACGATGTATCGGACGAAATCAGAAGCGCTGGCACAGTGCGGCGATGACCTGGTCGAGCTGGCCTGGGCGGTTTACCGGATCGATCTGGCCGCACGAGGAAATCTCTCGGTCCGCGATCTGGCTAATGCCTTCGCCGCGTTCCGCTGGGGTGGGCTGCTCAAGCTGCACCACACATCGGCCATGGAATTTCCCTACTCCGTGGCAGGCCTGACTGACCATCACATTAACATGCGCTGGCCCAGGATAGACGACCCAAATATACCAGATAAGCCCGGTGGCCGATTCCGTATGCCCTTCGGGGCCGTGCCCATCGTGCTCAGCCTCAATTACTCAGCCACCGTCTAGTACCCACGCCAAGCAAAGAAAGAAGGTGGGCCGCGTGGTTCGTTTCTTGCTCTTTCTGGTGGGCATTCTCACCGTGAATCGGCCGGGACAGCGGGAGGCCGCCTGGTACCGGGCTGGCGATGTGTACGGCGGCAACGGGTCAGGCGCCCTGGGCCCGGGCTTGACGGAGCCTGCCGAGGAGGATGCCTGGCCGATCCAGCCCGGGCCGCTTCCCCCATGGCATGCTCGTGCGGCCGGCAGCCTCTCCCCGGAGGCCCCGGGCGGCACACGGGGCGGCCCCCGGCCACGCCGTCGCCGCATCCCACCGTGGGTCAAGTGGGCTGCTGCCGCCGTCGTGGTGGGCCTGATATTCCGCCGGGCGATCGCCTTCGTGGTACTCACAGCGCTTTCGGTGGGCCTGCACCTGGTCGGCGTGAATGTCCACCTGCCGCGGATCGGGTTCGGCTGGCCGTGGCAAACGAGCAGTTCGGGCGGCACCACCAACACCGATCTGGGTCCGTGGGTGCTGCAGAAGATTGAGGGAATCTCCAAGCCCGCCCTGGGCCAGGCGAACTTCAATTTCATCTTCACCCACAGGGTTTCCAAGGACATTGGTCCATGGCCGTGCTGGTACGCCAGCACCTTCGACGCCGTGGGCCACGCGTCCGCCACAGTCAACCTCAATCCGGGCGCGGCCTGGTGGGTGCCCGCTTCGGGCCACTACCGGCTGCAGGTCCTCAGCCAGCCGCAGGCAGGCAAGCCGGGTCACGTGACCGTCGCAATGGTCCTGCCGCGTCCGCAGCTCCCGCAGTCTGTGCACGACGTTACGATCGACAACATCCCATCAAAACCGATAGACACGCAGCACAGCTGGACGTACCCCGGATTTGCCTGCGGCCTGGTGCTACGGCCGCAGTTTCCGCAGTCCGTGCTGTATTCCCAGGCCCAGCGGATCGCTTTCTACAAGTCTAATCACGCCCCGCAGGTTACTGGCCCACTCATAAAGACGGCCGAGACAGAAGCTACCCTGACCATTCGAAACAACTTCATCCAGCCGACCGTGAATGCGTTTGGTTATACGCTGGACCGCTTCACGGTTCGCTGGGCCGCCACGCCGTAACTGCCGGAGGGGGCCCGCTGGCCGGCCGGCCGGATGTACCGCGAGGTGCGGCCCAGCGGGGCTGCCGCCTGGCCGAGAAGACATCCGGTGGCGGCGCGAGAGAGGGTTCTGCTCGCGCATCGGTGATCGGTTTCGCTCCGGCCGCGAACCGGTCCAGGGCGCTGCCGTGCACCAGTCGCCCCGGGAACGGGTCAGCCGCCACGCGGCGGGCCAGCCCGTCGACGGGAAGGCCGTGGCGGCCAGCGGCCAGCACCAGGTTGCCGAACCTGCGGCCCCGCAGCACCGCCGCGTCGGCGATCAGGCAGGCGTGCGGGAAGACCGAGCACGCCGTCGCCACCCGTGCGCGCGCGTGCGCCAGCGGAGGGCCGTCGCCGACGTTGGCGGCGTAGATGCCCAGCGGGCTGAGCGCGCGGGCCACCGCGGCGGCGAACTCTGCGGACGTCAGGTGCGCCGGAGTGCGCGCCCCGGCGAATAGATCCGCGATCACCACATCAAAGGATCCGGCCGGCACCTGCTCAAGAACGGCGCGGGCGTCGCCGATCCGGATTCGCACCCGGCCCGCGCGGCCCGTCCGGCCCGTGCTGGCCCGCCGGCCAGGCTGGCCGAGAGGAAGCCGCCGCCGGACAAGCTCCGCCAGCGCGGCATCCGACTCGACCGCCAGCTGGGAGGACCCGGGCCGGGTCGCCGCAACGTACCGCGCCAGGGTCAGGCCTCCGGCCCCGAGGTGCAGCACGCGGAGAGGCTGCCCAGCCGGTGCCGCCAGGTCGACCAGGTGCCCGAGCCGCCGCATGTACTCGAACTCCAGGTACAGCGGATCATCGAGGTCAACGTGTGACTGGGGGGTCCCGTCCACGAGCAGCGTCCAGGCCCTGGGCCGGTCAGGGTCCCCGACCAGTTCGGCGACGCCCGAATCGACGTCCTGCCGGGCGACCGGCTCGCTGCCGCCGTGCTGCCGGTGGGCCATGAAGACCAGTATCGTGCACCTCGATCCGGGACGCCCAGGCTGGCCTCCCGTGGCGGCACGACCGCTGGGACGGTCATTCTGTACGGGCGCGCTCGAGGTTGTCGGCCACGATGGCGAGGAAGCGGTAGCCGAAGTGCACGAACCTGGTGTACGGGGCGATGCCAAAGCAGATCACGATCGTGGCCAGGTGGGCGACCAGCACCAGCCCGTAGGCCGGGGTGGCGCGGAGCGCCAGGGTGAGGATGCCGGTGAGGGCCAGCGCGCCGAGCCCGATGAGCAGGCTGTAGTCGGTGACACCCGGCGCCGGGTCGCTGCGCCGCTTGAGGACGGTCAGGCCGGCACACCCGACGATCATGCCGAGCCCTCCCGCCGTACCCAGGATGACGGGTACCGACAGGAGCGGGTAGGGCGGGGCGTCGCCCAGGACGTCCTGCATGAAGCCGGCCGACAGGGTCGCGGCGAAGCACGCCGTGAAGCCGTAGAAGACCGCCGCGTGCAGCCGGCGGCGGGCCGGCGAGGGATTCTCGTCGGGGTAGTAACAATCGGCGCCGCCGCCGCGCAGATACCTGAGCCGGGCCGCATAGAGCACGGCCTTGCTCAGCGCGGGCCAATCGGCGAGATCCCGCAGCGGCCCATGGGTGTCGCGCCAGTACCGGGCGAAAGCGCGGAGCATGACCGCGACACTCCAGGCCGTGGGCAGGGCCGCGGTCACGAGCAGGCCCGGATAGGGGATGAGCCGATAGGGGCCGGCGTGGCGCAGCAGCGCGTTGATCCCCTCGGTGAGCGCGATGAGCACCAGCAGAGCCGCCACCACCAGGATGGCCGCCGTCGCCAGAGCGCTCCCACCCTGGAGCCATGCTGGCGTCCGGCGGCGGAGCCATGCTGGCCGTGGCCGAGGGGGCACGTAGCCCTCGTACGTGGCCCCCCGCACTTCGGACAGGACTTCGGGCGGATTGAGCGCGAACTCGTGCGGGGCCGCGTACATGCAGGCGTAGAAGCACGCCCGGCAGTCGTGACAGAGATTCGCGAGGTGGGTGATGTCACCGGTGTCCAGGATGACACGGCGCTCCAGGGCCGGGAACACCGCGCAATAGCCCTCGCAGTAGCGGCAGGAATTGCAGATGTTCAGCTGCCGCTGGGCCTCGGCGAACAGGTCATCCATCATGCGCATGGCGCGCGGCCTCCTCTCCGGCGATGCGGCCCCAGACACTGCCGATGGTGAGACCGAAGCCCGCGAGGTACCCGGTGGACAGGATGTTGCCGGACATGATCTCGCCGGCCGCGAATACGTTGGCGAAGGTCGTGCCGTCCGTGCGCAGGACACGTGCCTCCTGGGTAACCGCCGCGCCCATGTACGTGAACGTGATTCCCGGGCGCATGGCTATTCCGTAGTAGGGCGGGGTGTCGATCGGCTGCGCCCAGTGGCTCTTGGGCGGCTCGATGCCCTCGGTGGCGCAGTCGTCCAGGCCAGCCGGATCGAAGGTGCCGCCCGGCCTGATCGAGTCGTTGAATTCAGCCACCGTCCTGGCCACGATCCGCTCGTCGAGGCCGAGCGCCCTGGCCAGTTCCTCGATGGAGCCCGCCTCGGCCGGGCCGTACATGGGCGGCAGGAACAGGCGCCGGACCTTCGCGTCCCAGATCGAGTAGGCGATCTGGCCGGGCTGCTGCGCGATGTTGCGGCCCCAGATCGCATAGCGCTTCGGCCAGAGCTCCTCACCCTCGTCGTAGAACCGCTGGCCTCCCTGGTTGACTACGACCCCGAACGGGATCGAGTCCAGCCGGGTGGCGATGCCGCCGTCGAAGCGGGGGGAACGCGCGTCGATGGCGACCGCGTGGAAGCCCCGTTCGTCGCCCGCGCGGTCGGCTCCGTGGGCGTACAGCGCGGCCAGCACCCGGCCGTCGTTGTCGCGCGAGCCGCGGATGAGGTAGTTGTCGGCGGCGTCGCCCCAGTACCGGCGCAGCCATTCGATGTCCGCCTCGAACCCACCGCTCGCGCAGACGACCGCCCGGGCCCGGATCATGCCGCTCCCGGTGACCAGGCCCGTGGTGGCCAGGCCCGTGGTGACCAGGCCCGTGGTGACCAGCCCCGTGCACCGGTCGCCGTCCATGACTAGGTCCTCGACCGTGGTGCCGTAGCAGACCGTGATCCCCATCCGGGCCGCGGTCCGGTGGTAGGTATTGACCAGAGCCTTCCCCCCACCGAGGAAGAACCGGTTGGTCCGGCCGAGATGCAGCGTGCCGGCCAGGGGTGGCTGCCATCTGATCCCGTGCTCGCTCATCCACCCGGGCACGGTTTCGGATTCCCGGACCGTCAGTTCGGCCAGCTTCTCGTTGCTCGGGCCGGTGCCGACTCCGCACAGGTCCTGCCAGAGTTCCTCGAAGAGGTAGGACCCGGTGTTGAAGGCGTCCGCCTGGCCGTGTACGCACCGGATGTTGCGCGTGTGCCGGGTGTTGCCGCCGCGCATCTCTGGCGGCGCGCGTTCCAGGATCAGGACCCTGGGCACCCGGCGCCGCGCGGTCATCGCGGCGACCAGCCCCGCGTTGCCACCGCCAATCACGACGACGTCCCACACTTCGCCACCGTACGGGGAGTCCCGGCGACCGGCGCGGTCATCGGGACTCCCCATGCGGTGCCTTTCCGGTGGAACGGGCATCAGGCTCCCGTGGTCAGCGCCGGCTCGGCCACGGCCACGTCGGCGACATCGGTGAAATAGTCGGTCGGGGCGGTCTCGTCGACGCCATCCCGGGCCCCCAGGGCCCTGAGCACCACCGTGCCGCCCAGAGCGATGACGAGGTTGACCACGACGGCAACGAAGCCGATGTACAGCCCGATCTCGGTGTGCAGCCCGAGGTGGCTGAGCGCGAACGACGTGCCGCCCCAGTGAGCCTCCTTCAGGGCGACGTTCGGGGTCAGGTAGAAGGTCCACACGCTGACGATCATGCCGGCCGCCCACCCCGCGATGAGGGCGCCACGGTGCAGCCAGCGGGTGTAGAGGCCGATCATGACCGGTGGCAGCGTCTGCAGGATGATCGCTCCGCCGAGCAGCTGCAGGTCGATGGAGAACTGCGGCTGGATGAGCAGGATGAACAGCAGGGCGCCCGCCTTCACGACCAGCGACACGATTTTGCTGACCTGCGCTTCCTCACGCGCTGACGCCTCCCGCCGCAGGTACTCCTTGTAGATGTTGCGGGTGAACAGGTTGGCCGCCGCGATCGACATGAAGGCCGCCGGGACCAGCGCGCCGATGACGATCGTGGCGAAGGCCACGCCGGTGAACCAGTGCGGGAAGAGGTGCTGGAACAGGTTGGGCACCACGGTGTTCGTGTCCGGCTTCCCGTTGGGGCCGGCCAGCGGGGTGATCTTGCCCGCGATGGCCATGACCCCGAACAGGGCGATGAGCCCGAGAACGAAGCTGTAGATGGGCAGCGCGGCCAGGGTCCGCTTGACGACGGCCCGGTTCTTCGTGGTGAGCACGCCGGTGACGGAGTGCGGGTACAGGAAGATCGCAAAAGCCGAGCCGAGGGCCAGCGTTATGTACTGCCACTGGTTGGCGCTGGTGAGCAGGGCCGCAGTGTGCGGTGGCTTGGCCTTGAAGTGGGCGTTGTAGGTGTTGAAGATGTGCGTCCAGCCGCCCAGCTTGTAGGGGATGTAGATGATCGCGACGACGATGACCAGGTAGACGAGGGAGTCCTTGACGAACGCGATCAGCGCGGGCGCGCGCACACCCGATTTGTAGGTGAACGCCGCGAGCACCACGAACGCGATGATCAGGGGCCAGTGCCCGTTGATGCCGATGGTGGTGAGCACGGCCTGCATGCCCAGCAGGTTGAGCGCGATGTAGGGCATCGTGGCGACGATGCCGGTGATGGCGACGGCGAGCGCGAGAGTCGGAGAGCCGAACCGGGCCCGGACGAAGTCCGCCGCCGTGACGTAGCCGTGTGTCTTCGACACCGACCAGAGACGGATCATGATCAGGAAGACCAGGGGATACTCGATGGCGACGTAGGGCAGCGCGTAGAAGCCGATCGCTCCCGACCCGAAGAGCAAGGCCGGCACCGCGACGTAGGTGTAGGCGGTATAGAGGTCGCCACCGATCACGAACCAGCTGGTCCAGGTGCGGAATCCGCGGCCGGCCAGAGCCCATTCCTCCAGCGAGTCATGAGATGCCCGGCGCCAGCGGCTGGCCATGAAGCCCATCCCGCTGACCAGCACGAAGAGGACGATGACGATGACGAGTTCGCCGGTCTGAACGTGCATGTCAGCTCCCCCTCTTCGTCATGAGGTAGACGACGGCGGTCACCCCGGCCGCGAGCAGCGTGAAGAACAGCTGGAACCAGAAGAAGAACGGGAACCCCAGGAACCTGGGCGTCTCCTGGTTGTAAATGAACGTGAGCAGCGGCAGCACAATGGGGATCAGCAGCAGCCAGTTCCATGGGCTGCGGTCGCTGAGGACCCGGTGGGCCAAGGTGGCCGGCGGCGGGTCCTGCGGGGGGGATACCTCAGTCATCGTCGACTCCTTCTCAATATCAGGGCCGTGAATGGCCACCCGGGGGCTGCCCGGGGTCCGGGGGCGGCCCGGTCCCGGGACTACCCGGGGTCGGGCCAGCCGAAGGTGGGTTCTGGATGGAGTAGTGGGGGCAGCTGCCAGGTGGCCGCGGAGGGCTGGCCCGCATCCGCCTCAACCGGGACGTCGATCACGGTCGGCAGTCCCGAATCGAGTGCGGTCTTCAGCGCCGAACCCAAATCCGCCGCCGCCTCGACCCGGAGGCCTTGCGCGCCCATCGACCGGGCCATCGCCGCGTAGTCCGCGGAGTAGGGCTCACCGGTGGCGGCGTAGCGGAAGCTCGTGGCCAGCTCGCGCCCGGCGCCGAAGTACCCGCGCTGCTGGTCCCGGATGGAGATGTAACCTCCGTTGTTCCAGACCAGCCAGACGGCGGGGATGTCGTACTCGACCGCGCTGGCGACGACGCTCGGCAGCATGAGGAAGCCTCCGTCGCCGACCACGGCCACCGCGGGTGTGTCCGGGGCCGCCAGCCGCGCGCCGAGCACCCCGGCCATCCCGAAGCACATGGACGCGAAGCCCCAGCTCTGCAGGAGCGTCCCGGGGCCGCCCGGCTGCCATTCCTGCACGATCCAGTTGTGGTGGGCACCGACGTCACTGAGCAGGATGCCGTCCTCGGGCAGGACCGAGCGCAGGTCGGTGAGCACCCGCTCGGGCCGCAGCGGGCTGGCGTCCGAGGACCGGTTCGGGGCGGTGTGCCGCTCCCAGTCCTGGGCCCACGTCGCGATGTCGGCCAGCCAGCGGCTCCGGTCCGGGGCCTGCCCCAGGCCCCCGTGCTGGCCCGCGCCGTACTGGCCTGCGCCGTACTGGCCCGCGCCGTACTGGCCCGCGCCGTGCTGGCCCGCGCCGTGCTGGCCCGCGCCGCGCTGGCGGAGGGCATCGCCCAGCTGGCCCAGGACGTCTTTCGGGTTCGCGGCGACCCCGAGGGCGACCGGATAGTTCCGGCCCAGTTCGGCCGGGTCGATGTCGACCTGGATCAGCCGGGTCGGCGGGATGGAGTAGGTGTAGCCCGGCAGCCAGGAACTGGTCGAGCGATCATCGAACCGGGTACCGAGCGCGAGAATCACGTCGGCGCTGCGGGCCGCACGGTTGGCCTGGTAGGTGCCGTTACGGCCGGTCGCGCCGAGGTACAGCGGCGAGGCCGAATGGCCGATGCCCTTGCCGAGGGGAGAGGTGACGACCGGGATCCGGGCGGCCTGGGCGAACGCGGCGAGTTCCGCGGCGGCCTCGGCGTTCTGCACGCCGTAGCCGGCCACGATCACCGGGCGCTCGGCGGTGAGCAGCAGGTCCAGGATGACGGTGACATCACTGGCCGCCGCGGCCGATCGGCGGGACAGGCCACGGCGCCATTGACCAGGGTCGGGCACCTCCTCCGCGGAGGTCTCGACGAACACGTCCAGCGGCACGTCCAAGTGCACCGGCCCCGGCCGGCCGCCGAGCATGGCCGCGAAGGCCTGGCGCAGCATGAGCGGCAGCTGGTCAGCGCGGGTCGCCTGGAAGCTGCGCTTGACATAGGGCCGTAGCACGCCGGGGGTGTCCGCCTGGTAATACCGGCCGGTCTCCTGGAAGGGGGCGCGGTTGAACTGCGTCGTGGGCACGTTGCCGGTGATGGCCAGGAACGCCGAGGAGTCCATGAAGGCCGACCCGAGGGCGACGGGAAGGTTCGCTGAGCCGGGCCCGACCGAGGTGAACGTGGCCAGCGGCTCGTGCCGGATCCGGTAGTAAGCGTCCGCGATGAAGCCCGCCGCCGACTCGTGGTGCACCGACAGGGTGCGGATCTCATCACGCCGGTCGAAGAGCGCGTCAAGCAGCCCCAGGTCGCCATGCCCGCACAGCCCCACCACGTACGGCACGCGCTCCCGGATGAGGTACTCGGTGATGATCTCCGCGCCCTTCATTCCGCCATGCGCCGCTTCCACCGTGCCCTCCATTCCCCCTGGTTGCGCATCGAGCAAGCCGTTGCATAATGCGCGACCGTATGGCAGCCTGAAGCACGCGTCAAGAGGGGAGATGGCCCATGGCAGAACTGCTGGACGGCGCTACTGGCCTTCTCATCGACGGACGATGGTGCTCCAGCGGGACCGATCTGGCCGTGATCGACAAGTACACGCTTCAGCCATTCGCGGCTGTCCAGCAGGCCCGGCCCCGTGACGTCGACCAGGCGGTGACCGGAGCCGCCGCCGCGGCGCTGCGCCCGATGCCCCCGGCCCAGCGCCACGCCATCCTCAGCGAGGCGTCCCGCCTGCTGGCCGCCCACCGGGACGAGATCTGCGGCATCTACGTCGCCGAGACCGGCTTCACGCCGGCCGACGCGGCCGCCGAGGTGACCCGCGCGGTGGCGACGATGCGGCTGTCGGCCGAGGAGTCCATCCGGATCGCCGGTGAGGAGATCCCGGTAGCGGCCACCCCGGGCAGCGAGGACCGCCTGGCGTTCACGATCCGCGTGCCGGTCGGCGTGGTAGCGGCGATCACGCCGTTCAACGCCCCGCTGAACACGGTCATCCACAAGGTCGCCCCGGCCATCGCCGCCGGGAACGCCGTGGTGCTCAAGCCCGCCGAGCAGACCCCGCTGTGCTCCGTCGCGCTGGCCCGGATCCTGCTCGACGCGGGCCTGCCCGCCGGCTTCCTGCAACTGGTCTGCGGGCCCGGCGAGACGGTCGGTACCGCGCTGGTGGCCGACCGGCGGATCCGCTTCTTCACCTTCACCGGCTCAGCGGCGGTGGGACTGGCGATCAAGCAGAATTCCGGCATCGCCAAGACGCACCTGGAACTCGGCTCGAACAGCGCCTCGATCGTGGCGGCCGACGCCGATCTCGACCTCGTCGCGGATCTGGTCGCCCGGGCCGGGTACCGCAAGGCGGGGCAGGTGTGCACCAGCGTGCAGCGCCTGCTCGTGCATACTTCGATCATCAACGATCTCTCCGGGCTGCTGGCGAAACGGGTGGCCGCGTTGCGCGCCGGAGATCCCCGGGACCCTGACGTCCAGGTCGGCCCGCTGATCGCCCCGGCCGAGGCCGAGCGCGCGCACGGCTGGATACGCCAAGCGGTGCGCCGCGGCGGGACCGTGCTGGCGGGCGGTGAACGTGACGGGCCCGTGCTGACCCCGACGCTGCTGCGTGACCCGCCTCCGGACAGCCGGATCATGACCGAGGAGATCTTCGCCCCGGCTGTCGCGCTGGTCGCCGTCGGCGGCCTCGACCAGGCCATCGACCTGGTCAACGCGGGCGAATACGGCCTCCAGGCGGGCGTGTTCACCCGCGACCTCGGGGCCGCCTTCTACGCCGCGCGGCGGCTACGCGTCGGCGGCGTGATGATCAACGACACGTCCAGCTATCACGCCGATGCCATGCCCTACGGCGGGGTCAAGGACAGCGGCTACGGGCTGGAGGGCCCGCGCTACGCGGTCCAGGACATGACCGACCCGCGCATCATCGTGCTGAACCTCCCGGAGCACCCGTGACCTTGCCGCTATCCGGGTGCAGCTTCGGGTGGCTGCACGTGACCCCGCTGCCGGATGCGCTGCGCGCGCTGGCCCGGCAGGGATTCCGTTCGCTGGAGCTGACCACCGCGCCGCCGCACCTCTTCGCCCGGGCCTTCGGGCCCTACGAGCGCCAGGAACTGATACGCACCCTGAGCACGCTCGGCATGCGGGTGGTGTCGGTCAACCCGAGTTTCGCCGACATCAACCTGATCAGCACCAACCCGGAGATCCGTGAGGTCAGCGAGCGCCAGCTCATGGCCAACATCGAGCTGGCCGCTGATCTGGGCGCATCCTTCGTGGTGGTGATCCCGGGCCGCCGGCACGCCCTGGCCCCGGCTCCCGACGAGGACGCGGCGGCGGTGCTCGACCGGGGGCTCGCCCGGCTGCTGCGCAGGGCCGAGGAACTCGGTATCACGATTGCCCTGGAGAACAGCCCCTACGGCTACCTGGGCCGGGCCCCGGATCTGATCGAGACCGTGGAACGCTGGCGCTCCCCGCAGCTGCGCATCACCTACGACGTGGCCAACGCGCTGGCGGTCGAAGACCCGGCCGAGGGGGTGCGGCTGCTCGGCGGGCACCTCGCCCTGGCCCACGTCAGCGACACGTGGCGGAACAAGTGGGCGCACACCTCGGCCGGCCGCGGCGAGGTCGACTTCGCCGGGTTCGCGCGGGCTCTGGCCGACATCGGATTCGGCGGCCCGACCGTGTACGAACTGGTCGACGGTGAAGATCCGGAACCCCGGCTGCCAGCCGACCTCGCGACGCTCGCGGCGGCAGGATGGGAGCAGTGATGCCGTCGAAGCCGGTGCTGCCCTCGAAAGCCGATGTGGTCGTGGCCGGCAGCGGCGCGGCCGGGCTGACCGCAGCGCTGGCCGCGGCGATGGAGGGGGCCGACGTCCTGCTGGTCGAGCGGGCCGAGCGGCTCGGCGGCACGACGGCGCTGTCCGGTGGACGGGTCTGGGTCCCGTGCAATCACTGGCAAGACGGCGACACCCCGGGAGCCGCGGCCGCCTACCTGGACGGCATTTTCAGTGACCGCTACCGGCACATGACCGAGGCCTTCATCGCCACAGCGCCCGAGATGACGCGTTTCGTCGAGCACAACAGCCCGCACCGGTTCACGGCGTGCCCCCGCTATCCGGACTACGACCCGTCCCGGCCGGGTGCGACACTCGGCGGCCGGTCCCTGGACATGGAGCCCATCGACATCACCAAGCTCACGCCGCTGGCGGCGGACATCCTGGTGCCGCCCGGATACCTGCCGATGTCCTTCGCCGAATGGGAGGAATGGCGCTACCCGGAACGGTTCGACTGGGGGCTGCTTCGCGAGCGAGAGCGGACCGGCATCAGGACCGGCGGTGTGGCGCTGGTCGCCGGGTTGCTCGATGGCGCGGTGAAGGCGGGCGTCACGGTGCTGACCGGCGCCCGGCTGCTGAGCGCACAGCCCGGATCGGCCAGCGTGCGGTACGAGGGCCGCGTGACGGCGATCAGCGCGCGGGCGGTGATACTCGCCACCGGCGGATTCGACTGGGACCGGGAACTGCGCGCCCATCTTCAGCCGCGCATGCAGCGGGCCAGCGGGGCGCCCCCCACCAACACCGGTGACGGGCTGCGCATCGCCGCAGAGGCCGGAACCAGGACAGACAACATGGCCGAGGGCTGGTGGATGCCGATGATGGCGATCCCCGGCGAGACCCTGCTCGGCGAGCAGTTCTACCGGTCGCTCATCCGGGAGCGCGGGCTGCCGCGGCAGATCATGGTCAACGCCGCGGGCCGGCGTTTCGTCGCCGAGGCGCGGCCGTACAACGAGATCGGCAAGGCCCTCCACCGCCAGGACGGGCCCGTTCACCTGGTCTTCGACGAGACGTACCGGGCGACGTATCCGATGCCGGGCCTGCCCCGGACCGGACCAGTGCCGGACTGGGTGGCGCGCGGCGGCTCGCTGGCCGAGCTCGCGGTCAGCATCGGCGCCCACCCCGCCGTCCTGGAGGACACGGTCCGCCGCTGGAACGACGGGTGCGCCGAGGGGGCCGACCGGGACTTCGGCCGTGGCGAGGATGCCTACCAGCGCTTCTGCGGTGACCCGGCGGTCCGGCCGAACCCGAGCCTCGGGCCGATCGACGAGCCGCCGTATTACGCGGTCGAGGTTCTGGCCGGCACCATTGGGACCAAGGGCGGACCGATCACCGACACCGACGGGGCCGTGCTCGCCGCTGACGGCGCCCCCGTCACCGGCCTGTACGCCGTCGGCAACACCGCGGCGTTCTGGACGGCCGACGGATACCCGGGCCCCGGCGCCACTCTCGCCGTGGGCATGACGATGGGCTACCGCGCGGGGCGGCATGCGGGGCGGACCGTACGCTGACGTGCATGACGACGGACGCGGCGAGGGGGCTGATCGGCTCCCTCCTCCATGGTTTGGAGATCTTGGACATGTTCGAGCGCGAACGGTCCGTGATCGGCATCGGGGAGATGGCGCAGCATCTCAGCCTGCACAGGTCCACGACTTCCCGGCTCGCGGCCACGCTGTCCGTGGCCGGGTACCTGGAACCGGCCGGTGAGCCGGGACGGTACCGGCTGTCAGGCAAGCTCGCCGCGCTCGGCGAGCTGGTCGCTACCGACGGCCAGGTGCGCCGCGCCGCGCTGCCCTACCTGCAGAGCCTGGTCCAGAGCCTCGGCGAGACGGGGCACCTGGCCGTGCTGGCGGGCAACGAGGCGGTCACCGTCGAAGTCGTCGACGGCTGGCAGACGGTCAGGATGCACTCATGGGTGGGCAAGCGCTCTCCGGCGCACTGCAGCTCGATGGGCAAAGCGCTGCTCGCCGGCCTCGGCGACGACGCCGTCGACGCGCGCTATCCAGGCGCCCGGCTCGAGGCCAGAACGGAAAAGACGATCACCGACCGGGCCGAGCTCAAGCGCCATCTCGCTGACGTGCGTTCCCGCGGATACGCGGTTGACCGCGAGGAACTCGAACCTCACCTGTGCTGCGTGGCCGGCCCAATCTTCGACCGGACCGGGAAAGTCGTGGCCAGCATCAGCGTCTCCGGGCCCGATTCACGGATCGACGAGGCGAGTATCCCAGCGACAGCCGATGCGGTGCGCGCCGCCGCATGGCAGATCAGTGCCCGGCTCGGCGCCCCCCGCGAAATACCAGAATGGAGTTCTCATGGCCACGATCGCATTCCTGGGACTCGGCCGGATGGGGAGGCCGATGGCCCAGCGGGTCCTCGACGCGGGACACGATCTGACCGTGTGGAACCGGACCAGCGAGCGGACGCAGCCGCTGGTGGCCGACGGCGCGCGGTCCGCGCGGACCCCGGCTGAGGCCGCGCGCGAGGCCGAAATCGTGATCACCATGCTGGCCGATCCGCCCGCCCTGGAAGCCGTGCTCCTCGGGCCCGGCGGCGTCGCCGAGACCATCGCGCCCACGGCCTGCCTGGTGGAGATGTCGACGGCCGGCCCGAAGGCGGAGCTGGCGCTCAGGGAACGGCTGCCAGCCGAGACCGGTTTCGTGGACGCGCCCGTCATGGGCAGCGTGGGTGCGGCCCAGAGCGGGAACCTGACGGTGCTCGCGGGCGGGGACGTGGACCGCGTGGAGAAGGTGCTCAGCATCTTCGGCAAGGTCGTGCGCTGCGGCGCGGCCGGGTCAGGGGCGGCGCGCAAGCTCGTGCTCATCAGCGCCGCGCTGGCCGGGGTCACGCTCGTCGGCGAGCTGCTCGCGCTGGCCGGGGAGCTTGGCGTACCGCGCCAGGCCGCCCTCGACGGGCTCGCGTCCGGGCCACTCGCAGGCTCAGTCATGCGCATCCAGAGCACCGACAGCGACTTCGTCATCGCGCTCGCCGCCAAGGACCTGACGCTGGCCACCGAGGCGGCCGACCTCCCGCAGCTCGCCGCCGCCCGGCAATGGCTTCGCGCGGCCGCCGCCGAAGGCGCCGCAGACCAAGACCTCCGCAACGTGGTCGAGCACATCCGCCCGGCCGGCGCTCCGCAATCACCGCCGCGGGGCTAAGGCCGGGACGGGGCCGCCCTGACTGCGGATGCCTTCGCCGGTGACGGCGTCGAAGAAGTGCAGTGCCTCGGTGTCCACGAGCACCCTGGCCACGTCGCCCTCCTTGATGGCGGTCTTCGGGCTCATCCGGGCCACCATGGTGGCCAGCGAGCGGACATCCTCGGCCTCGCCCCCGCTGACGTGAGCGGCCGTGCCGATCGCGCCGTGCACCTGGACCTCTGAGCCGAGTTCCTCGCGGAGCTTCACCGGCAGCCTGATGATCGCTTGCGCGTCGGCGCCGTGCGCGAGCTCGGCATCCTGCATGTTCTCGGGGCGAATGCCCAGGACAATGTCCCGGCCCAGATACTGCGCCAGCGCCGGATGGTCGGCGACGACCTGCGGCGGAATGAGCAGCCGGTGGGTGCCGAACACCACCGTCAGGCCAGCGGCCTCCTCGTCGCGCTCCAGCCGGGCGTCGACCAGGTTCATCGCGGGCGAGCCGATGAAGCCGGCCACGAACAGGTTGGCCGGCCTGGCGTACAGCTCCTGCGGGGTGGCCACCTGCTGCAGCACGCCACCGTGAATCACCGCGACGCGGGTGCCGAGGGTCATCGCCTCCGTCTGGTCGTGCGTCACGTAGATGGTGGTCACCGCGAGCGAGCGCTGCAGCTGGGCTATCTCAGCGCGCATCTGCACCCGCAGCTTGGCATCGAGGTTCGACAGCGGCTCGTCCATCAGGAACGCCTGTGGCTGCCGGACGATGGCGCGGCCCATCGCGACCCGCTGCCGCTGGCCGCCGGACAGCTGCCGCGGCTTGCGGGCCAGGTACGGCTCGAGTTCGAGGATGCGGGCGGCCTCGGCGACCCGCTGCCTGATCTCCGCCTTGGCCACCTTGCGGTACTTCAGGCTGAACGCCATGTTGTCGTAGACCGACAGATGCGGGTAGAGCGCGTAACTCTGGAAGACCATGGCGATGTCGCGGTGCCTGGGTTCCACGTCGGTGACCGGCCGGTCGTCGATGTAGATGGTCCCCGACGTGACGTCCTCCAGCCCGGCGATCATCCGCAGCGCGGTCGTCTTGCCGCACCCGGAAGGTCCGACGAGGACCAGCAGCTCGCCGTCGTCCACGTGCAGGTTCAGCGACCTGACGGCGGTCGTCCCGTCGGGATACTGCTTGGTTACTGAGTCGAGCACGATCCGCGACATTGTGCCTCCCTCCCTCGGGACACGCCCTAGCCCCCGTAGTTCCCGGTGGGCAGCCCGGTGACCCCGGGCCTGGCCCGCAGCACGTGCCCGGCCAGCGGCTCGGCCGCGAGCTGGGCGGCATCCATGCCCTGCCACGCGCTGGTCAGATAGAGCTGATCAAGATCCCGGCCGGCGAAGCCGGGGCAGGTGGGCTGGGTCACCGGCACGGGGAAGATGCCGAGCAGCTCGCCGGCCGCCGTGTACCGGCGGACGCAGCCGCCCTGCCACATCGCGATCCACAGGCAGCCGGCGGCGTCGATGGCCAGGCCATCGGGAATGCCGTCCGCCGGCCCGAACCTCACCAGGTCACGCTCGCCGCTGAGCTCCCCGGTCGCCGGATCGTGCGCGAACGCCCGCACCCTGGGCTCCGGCTCGCCTGAGTCGATGTAGTAGAAGGTCTCGCCGTGCGGGCTCCAGCCGAGCCCGTTGGACTCGGTAACGCCACCGAAGACCAGCGCCACCGAGCCGTCCGGGTCGAGCCGGTAGAGCGAGCCCGCGCCCGCGCGCATATCCAGTGCCACCGTGCCCGCCCAGAACCGGCCCGCCTGGTCGCAGGCGCCGTCGTTGAACCGCACATCCCCGGGCATCCCGGGCGGGCGCAGCGGGCCGGCGGCGGGCGAGCCGTCAGCGGCGGTGAGCCGGAACCCGTCGGCGGCGGCGAGCACGTACCCGCCAGCGCGCCGCGGGATCGCCGCGCCGACCGCCACGCCGACGTCGGCGAGGATCTCATCCCCGGCGTCCCCCTTCCCAGCTTCCGGGCGGAACCGGTGCACCTGCCCGGCGTTGATGTCGACCCAGATCAGGCACGCGCGAGCCGCGTCCCAGACCGGGTGCTCGGCCAGCTCCGCGCGGGCTGGGACGGCGACCTCCCAGGCCAGCTCCGGCCCGCGCCCCTCCGGCTCGCGCCCCTTTGGCTCGCTCATTTGCCCATCCCGAGAGTGAGGCCCTTGACCAGGTGCCGCTGGAAGATGAGATACACACCGATGGCCGGGACCGCGCTGATCAGCGAGCCCGCCATCAGCACGGGGATGCTCGTGGTGCGCCCGGACGAGAGCGCCGCCAGGCCGACCGTGATGGTGCGGTCGCCGGTCGGCAGGAAGAGCAGCCCGACCAGCAGGTCGTCCCAGATCTGGATGAACTGCAGCACGGTGACCGTGGCGATGGCGGGCAGCGACAGCGGCAGCGCGATCTGCAGGAACGTGCGCTCATAGCTCAGGCCGTCCATGACGGCGGCCTCGATCAGCTCATCGGAGATTCCGCGGTAGTAGGTGGCCATCAGGAACGTGGCGAACGGCGTGCCCAGCGCGGCGTACACCAGCACCGCCCCGGTGTAGGAGCTGATCAGGTGGAACTTCGCCATGTTGACGTATTCCGGGATGATGATCGACTGGAGCGGGACCATCAGCGCCGCGACCACGAGCAGCAAAACGGTGCCGCTGCCCCGGTAACGGAGCTTGGCGAAGGCGAAGCCTGAGCTGGTGGAGACGACCAGGATGATGACGATGGCAGCGGCACAGACGATCATGGAGTTGAGCAGCTCGCTGCCGACCGGAAGGTTCTGGAAGAGCTGTGTCCAGCCGGCCACGGAATGCCCGTGCTGCTGGTCGTACTGCGACTGATTGCGGAACGCGTTGTCCAGCAGGTAATAGAACGGGTACAGCATGACGATGGCCACCATGACCATGAGCAGGAAGACCGGCCACGTGGTCAGCCGCTTACGCGATCGGGCCGATGGCAGCCGCGGCCCGGGCGGCGCTGGCGGGGCCGGCGAGGCTGGTGTCACGGGCGCTGCGGTCACCGCTACGAGCCCTCCTCGTCCGCTGGCTTGATCAGGCGGAGCTGGACCAGCCCGACGAAGATCATGATCACGAACAGGATGATCCCGTACAGGGCGCCCGTTCCGAACTGGCCCTGGGCGAAGCCGGTCTGGTAGACGAAGAACTCGAGCGTGGTGGTGCCGAGCCCGGGCCCGCCGCCGGTCATCACGAAGATCAGGCTGAACAGCGCGGAGAACGCGCTGATCACCGTGATCACGAAGGCGAACTGGACGAACCGGGTGAGCAGCGGCAGCGTCACCCGGAAGAAGATCTGGCGGCGGCTCAGCCCGTCGACCCGGGCCGCCTCGATCAGAGTCGGGTCCAGGGTGGCCATGCCGGTCAGGAAGATGATGGTGTTGGTCCCGAGCATCGACCAGACGAAGGTGATGGCCAGGGCCGCGAGCGCGCTGTGCGACCCGGCCAGCATGTCGGTCGCCGACGAGCCGAGCCCCACATCCGCGAGCAGCTTGTTCAAGCTGCCGTCGGCGGCGAAGAACTGGAGGGCCACCATGCCGACGACCACCCAGGACACCGCCGTGGGCAGGAAGTAGACGGACCGGAAGAACCGCCAGCCGCGGACATGCTCATTGAGCAGCGCGGCGACGGCCAGCGGGATCCCGAGCGCGAACGGGATGCACAGCAGCAGCAGGCCGTTGTTCCCGAGCACCCGCCAGAAGATCGGGTCGCTCAGCGCGGTGGAATACGTGCTCGGCCCGATCCAGGTCGAGGTCAGGCCGTTCCAGTTGGTCATCGAGTAGTAGACGGCCTGGCCGACCGGCACGCCGAGGAACGCGGCCACCAGCGCTACGGCGGGCAGGGACAGCAAGACCCCCGCCCGCCTGCGGCGCCTGGTGAGCCTGCTAGCGCTCACGGGAAGGTGTTGCCCCGCTGGGTCGAGGGCAGCTGGTTGTGCGTCTCGGCCAGGTTCTGCAGTGCGGCCTGGACGGTCTGCGTGCCGTTGAGGACCGAAGGCAGGAACTTCTGCGCGGCGCTGACGATGTTCGCCTGCACCACGTTGTCCAGCATCGGGTAGACGGTCAAGTGATCAGTGCTGACCAGGTTCAGCATCTGCTGGTTCACCGGGTTACTCGTGGACGTGCCGGTGATCGCCGGGATGAGGCCAGCCGCGTTGATGA
The DNA here is from genome assembly GCA_033854735.1 of Streptosporangiaceae bacterium. Taxonomy (GTDB): domain Bacteria; phylum Actinomycetota; class Actinomycetes; order Streptosporangiales; family Streptosporangiaceae; genus JAWWPY01. The sequence goes on from JAWWPY010000439.1 coordinate 51,540, forward strand.
TGCGCGCCGCGGCCGGGGTGGTCATGTACGAGAGGAACTCCGCGTCCTGCACCGGATGCTGCGAGTAGCTCATCTCCGACAGGCCGTCACCGGCGAAGTCGACCACGCCCTTGATCGGGGTGTCGGAGAACGGCGGGGCGAAGGCGGCCACCTTGCTGCCCAGCGCGCTGGTGAACTTCTGGGTATCCCAGGTGCCATCCACCATCATCGCGGCCTTGCCGGACTCGAACTGGCCGAGGTTGTTGGTGTTGGTCACCACGTCCTTGTTGGTGCAGCCGGAACTGTGCAGCTTGGTCCAGTTGGCCAGCTGAGCGGCCACGGCCGGTGAGGTCCACGGGATCTGGCCGCTGTACAGGCCCTGCCACTGCTGCACGGAGTAGGCACCGATCATCATGTAGCTCAAGTCGTACCACGGGTAGAACGTCGCGCCGAGCGGCTGGCCGCCGTTGCCGTAGACGATCGGCGTGTAACCGGCGTTCTTGAGCTTGGTGCACGCCGCGTACAACTGGTTCCAGTTGGTCGGCACCGAGGTGACGCCGGCCTTGGCGAAGTCGCTCTTGTTGTAGAAGCCGATGTAGAACTGGTTCTCCAGCGGGATGACATACGGCCCGTTGGCCGCGTTGAAGCTGTCGCTGGTCCACTTCAGGGCGTTCGGGTCAATCCTGGCCAGGTCAGCGGCCGACACCTGGCCCTTGAGGTTCTTCAGGAAGCTCTTGTACTGCAGCGTGAACAGCCCGGTCCACATGACCCCGAGATCGGGACCGTTTCTGGAGATCGCGGCGGCCTGCAGTTGCGCGAAGTAGTTGCTGGCGGGCTGGCTGACCACGGTCACCTTGATGTTGGAGTGCAGCTTCTCGAAGGCCTTGGCCAGGTTGTTCAGCGCCGTGGCGTTCTGCTCGGTGCCGTAGTTGTGCCAAATGGTGATCGTGACCGGACTCGCGGCGGTTCCGCCACTGCTGCCACTGCTGCAGCCAGCGGCCAGCAGTGCCGCGGCCGCCGCGGCAGCCACAGCCAATTTCCATCGCTTCACGGCTCTCTCCTTAATCTGTGTGCCTTACTTACCTGCGTGCTCTGTGCTTATCTGCGTGCTCCGTGGCCAGCCATGTCTCCCCCTCAGGAGCGCCCGACGACCGGCTCGACGAATTTCCGCTCCGCTGCGGTGGGTGCCCGGAGAAAGTCGAGATCGCATCCGTCCGGCGCCTGCAGCACGTGCCTGGCGTACAAGGCGGGCCAGCCACGCAGGTGCGCCGGCGGCTGCGGTGCCCAGGCGGCGCGGCGGCGGGCCAGTTCGGCCGGGGTAACCTCGAGTTCCAGCGAGCCGGCCTCGACGTCGACGGCGATCGTGTCACCGTCCCTGACCAGGCCCAGCGGGCCGCCGATGGCGGCTTCGGGCGCCACGTGCAGCAGCACGGTCCCGAAGCTGGTGCCGCTCATCCGGGCATCCGTGACCCGGACCATGTCGGTAACCCCGGCCCGCACCAGCCGGGCCGGGATCGGGATCATGCCCCACTCGGGCATCCCGGGCACGCCGACCGGCCCGCAGCCGGCCAGGACCAGCACGCTGTCCCGGGTTACCGGAAGATCAGGGTCATCGATCCTGGCCAGCATGTCGTCGTAGCCGCGGAACACCACGGCCGGACCGCGGTGCCGCAGCAGTTCCGGCGAGGCCGCCGAGGTCTTGATGACAGCGCCGTCCGGCGCCAGCGAGCCGTGCACGACCCCGAAGGCACCGCCTTTCCGCAACGGCCTGGCGGCGCGCCTGATCACGCCGGTCGGGGCCGGGGCGCTGGCCGCGATCTCGCCGATGGTCGGCCCGGCGACGGTCACGGCGTCGCGGTCCAGCAGCCCGGACAGCTCGCCGAGGAGCGCCGGTACCCCGCCGCCCGCGTCAAAGTCCTGCATCAGGCCCGACCCGGAAGGCTCGACGTCGGCCAGGACCGGCACCGTCGCCCCGATCCGGCTGATGTCGGCCAGCGGGAACGGCACGCCGACCCGCCCGGCCAGCGCGGCCAGGTGGATCACCGCATTGGTGGAACCACCGATCGCGTGCAGCGCGACGACGGCGTTGGCGAAGGCCCCGGGGGTCAGGATCCCCGCGGGCCGCCGGTCGTCGGTGACCGCGGTGACGGCCGCCCGGCCGGCCAGCCTGGCCGCGGCGGCCGAGCGCGGATCACCGGCCGGGATCGAGCTCGATCCCGGGATCATCAGGCCCAGCACCTCGGACAGCACCGCCATCGTGGAGGCCGTCCCCATCGTGTTGCACGCGCCGAGACCGCAGCTCAGGCACTTCTCAAGCTCGCGCCACGCGGTGTCGTCGAGCCGCCCGGCGCGCCGCTCATCCCAGAGCCGCCAGAGCGCCGTGCCGGTCCCGATCCGGCCGCCGCGGAAGCTGACCACCGGCCGGGCGCCGCCGGTGACCAGGACGGTGGGGATATTCGCGCTGACCGCGCCCATCACCGCGCCCGGGACGCTCTTGTCGCAATTGGCCAGGATGACGATTCCGTCGAGCGGGTTGGCGCGGATCATTTCCTCGATCTCGATCGCCAGCAGGTTCCGGTACAGCATGGCGCTCGGTTTCATCAGGTCCTCGCCGAGCGAGATGGTGGGGAACTCGACTCCGACCCCGCCCGCCTGCCCGATTCCCTCCTTGACCGCGCCGACCAGGTCGTTCAGCGGCAGGTTGCACGGGTTGAGCTCGCTGGCCGAGTTGGCGATCCCGATGATGGGCCCGTTGCCGGCCGCGGCGATGCGCACGCCAGCGGAGGCGAGCGCCACGCGGTGGGCCATGGCCACCTCGTCGTCGCCCGTCAGCCAGGCGCGGCTGCGCAGCGCGCTGGCCGCTCGGGTCATCGGGGGCATGCCTGTCATCCGGGTCACGGCTAGGGCTCCGGGAGCCCGAGGCCCTTGGCGCCCGGGCCGGACTGGACGAGCTCCATGCCGCTGCGGCCGATCCACTCCAGCGCGACGGCCGCCCGGTGGACCTTCTCCCTCGCTATGGCCACCGCCTCATCGACCAGGTGCAGGCCGCTCGGATAGAGCGGCCGCGAGTTCCGCAGGCCGAACTTGACGTACATCGGCGCGGCCACGCGGATCAGGTCGGCCGCCTCATGGCCGCGGACGACGCCGCCCATCGCGTCCGGCGTCTCCACGTACAGGTCGATCGGCACCGAGCTGACCGCCCGCATCTCGGCGATCTGCCCGAGTGTGAGGTCGGAGGGTACGTTGATGGTCGTCCCGCCCAGCTGCTCAAGGACCCGGAAGCCGAGCGGGTTGGACGGCGCCAGCACCGCCGACACCTTCCAGACGATCGACGCGGGAAGCTCGCCCGCCGCCTGGATCTCGGCGACCAGCTGGAGCAGGCCGGCGTCGGCGATCAGGAAGCCCCTGATGCCGCGCTCGGCCGCCCGCTGGATATCGTCGATCGCGTAGCGCAGCTGCCGGGTGCCGCGGAGCTGGCCAGCCAGGCTCTCGTCGGCATGAGCCGCCCGGCCGGTGTCCCACTCCTCGCGCGGCCCGACGAACAGCGACACCTCGAGGCCGTTGTCGGCGCCGATCCTGGCCATCTCGGCCAGCTCGGCCGCCGTCAGCATCATCGCGCCGCTGCCCTGGGAGACGCGGTTGACGGTGACGCCACGGGCGCACGCCTCGGCCACGACGGCCGCGAGCACGACCGGGCCCTCGACGCTGGGGATCTCGATCCGGAAATCCGCGCCGTCGGGAAAGCGCAGCAGGCTGGCCGGGGCGGCGGGCTCGGGCAGCAGGCCACGGCCCTCGAGGATGGCTGCCCCGCTCACCGGCTGGTCTTCCTTCCGCTTCGTCATGTACCGACCTCCAGGACTGTGGGCCGCGGTGGCCGCATGGTGTCGTCGGGCTCCATCGGCCATCCGGGCGAGATGGTCACCCGCTGGTGAACTCCGTCGTCCGCCACGAGGTAGGTGTCCTCGGACTTGGCGCCGCCCGGCAGACTCGGATTCCAGGCCACGGCGTGCCCGGCCCGGACCGGCTCGGCGTACCACCGGGACCCGCGCTGCCCGGGCGCGATCTCGAACTCCCGCTGGGCGAACCCGATCGGGCCGCCCTGGTAGTGACCGGACCAGCCGCCCGGCGCTCCGGCCCGGGCGTAGGCCGCGTCCAGCGCGTCCAGGGCCGCTCCGTAGCTGCCGCCCGGGACGCACGCGGACAGGACGGCGTCCTCGATCGCCAGTACCCGGCGGCGCAGTGCGGCGAAGCCCGGATCGAGCGGCGCCGACGCCGCGAACCGGGTGGCCGCGGCGTGCAGCCCGGCCCGCCGGGCGACCACGACCGCCATCACCAGGCGGTCTACCGGCGCTCCGACGGCCATCGGATGGCGGTACCGCTCAAGCCGGTCGTCCCCGCCCACGATCAGGACCGGGGCATCGGCGCCCTGGGCCTCGAGGAAGGCGGCGCAGCGAGCCTGAATGTCCAGGTCACGCTCACCCGGGCGCCATTGCGTCAGGGCCGACTGGAGCGCTTCCGCCGCATCGGCGCCGAGGTCAGCGAGGTCGGCCTGCTCGGCGGGGGACAGCGCGAGCCGGAGAGCGGTCAGGTCGGCCGACGCGTCGATGCCGAATGCTGGGTGGCCGTCGGAGGCTAGCCGGGCGGCGGGCGCGCCCGCCAGCGACTCGGCCGCTGCGACGAAACCCTCTGGCTGATGCCACGGAACCTCGGCCAGCTCGCCGAACCCATGCCGGGCTGGATCGTATTCGTCCCTGACCCGGTCCGCCTCGACCTGCGTGGTGATCAGGCCGGCGCCCGCGGGCGAGATGACCACCCAGACCAGGTCCACGTGGGCGGCCCGGTCGACCAGCGGTGCCACCCCGCCGGACGCCCACGCCACGGCGGCCGGCCCGGTCAGCACCAGCCCGGCCGGGCCGTTGCTGGCGTGGAGCTCCTGGGCCGGCAACCCATGGGCCGGCGTCCCCTGGGCCTGCGTCCCCTGGGCCTGCAACCCATGGGCCGGCAACCCCTGGGCCGGCAACCCCTGGGCCTGCAACCACTCCGTGGCGCGCTGAAGAGCCGCCCCGGCCCGGGCGACGCTTCGCTGGGAGCGTTTTGTCCTACCGAACGACGTTGCGTGATATAGAATCACGTAGGTAACGGAACTATTGTTTGTGGGCCCTGTCAAGGAGAGTTACCGCTTCTTGATCGTGCGTTCGGTTATACCGAACATTCTTGCGCGGAGGTGCGCGAGTGCAGTCGGAGCGGGACGTCGATGACGAGGTCGCCGGCCGGTACACCGTCCGCAGCGTGGCCCGGGCGATGCGGCTGCTGGGGATCGTGGCCGACGGGCCACCAGAGGGGCAGTCGCTCAGCGACCTGTCGAGGGCACTCGGCACGTCCAAGAGCACGACGCTGGCGCTGGCCCGCACGCTCGCGGCGTCCGGCCTGCTGCGTGACGTCCGGCCCGGGCCCAGGTACACGCTCGGGACGGCTTTGATCAGGCTGGGCGACATCGCCCGCGAGCAGCTGCCGATCGGGGGCCTGTGCCGGCCGCTGCTCGAGGAAATGGCCGGCCTCACGAAGATGACCGCCCGGGTCGCCATCTGTGAGGACGGCTTCCCCGTCTTCATCGAGCGGGTCGACGGGCCGGGCAGCGTCAGGTTCCACACGCCGGTCGGCCAGCGTGAAGTCCCGTACGCGTCCGCAGCGGGCAAGGCCATCCTGGCCACGATGAGCGAGCCGGAGGTCCGGGCCCTGTGCCAGCAGACCGGCCTGCAGGCCAGGACGGCGCACACCATCACCGACGTCGACTCGCTGCTGGACAACCTGGCCCTGGCCCGCGGCCACGGCTTCGCCGTGGATGACGAGGAGGACGCGGAGGGGGTTATCTGCGTCGGCGCGGCCTTCTTCGGCTACGACGGATCCTGCGCCGGGGCGGTCAGCGTGACGGGGATCAAGGGTGACCTGCCCGCGTGGCGGATGAATGAGCTGGGCCAGACCGTGCGCCGCTACGCCGACCGGGTCTCCGGGATCCTCGGCGGCGCCAGGTACTCCGACCGGGCGCAGGCCATCGAGGCCAGGCCATGACCACACCAGCTCGTGACGAGCCATATCAAGGCGGCCCACTGAGGACAACACCGGACAGCGCGCTCATGGTGGTGAGCCCCGGCGATGTCGGGCTGCAGCGGCGCGCGCCGCTGGCCCCGGCCGAGGGTGAACTGCTCGTTGAGCCGGACCTGGTCGGGCTCTGCGGCACTGACCTGGAGATCATCGACGGGCTGATCGATCCCGCCTACATCCGGTATCCGCTCGCGCTGGGGCACGAGTGGACGGGGATCGTGGCCGGCGACTCGCCGCTGGCCGGCCGCCGGGTGGCCGTCGAGGGCATCATCGGCTGCGGTCACTGTGCCCGCTGCGGCGCGGGCGAGACCAACCTGTGCGAGACCTACGACGAGATCGGGTTCACCCGCGACGGGGCCGCGGCCGGCCAGATCGCCGTCCCGGCGCGGCTGGCGCACCCGCTTGATCCGTCGGTCAGCGCCGAGGATGCGGTGCTGACCGAGCCGTCGGCCGTCGTCTACCGCGGGCTGACCCGGGCCGGTGTCACACCCGGCGGCCGGGCTCTGGTGATCGGCGACGGGACAATTGCGCTGCTTGTCGTTGCGTTGCTTGGCCTGTGGTCTCCCGCGGAGACGGTGGTGCTCGGGCGGCGCGCCGGGCAGGCGGCCCTGGCGGCAGCGGCGGGCGCGACCAGGTTCGTTACGCAGCCGGCCGGCCTGGCCGGCTTTGACCTGGTCGTGGAGGCGGCTGGCGTGGCGGAGGCGACCGCGGCCGCGCTGGCGGCCGCCCGCCGGGGGGGCACCGCGCTGCTGCTCGGCCTGCCGCCGCACGGGCAGACCGTCGCCCTGGCGCCGGACGACGTGGTCAACAACGACCTGACCATCCTGGGCAGCTTCGGCTACACCTCACGGGCCTGGCGCGACGTGGTCACCCTGCTGAACGCTGGCCAGTTCCGGCCGGGTTTCCTGGTCACCCACCGCTACCCGCTGGCCGACTGGGAGCAGGCCATCGCGAGCCTGCGCGGCGCGCAGAGCCCGCGCGGCAAGGTCCTGCTGGAGGTCCGCTGACCGTTGCGGGTCGCGGGGAAGCCGAGGCCCACGGCCGGGAAATTGCTACGCTAATTAGCAGGGACGGCCGGGTTCGGGCGGGAAGGCAGGCCAATGACAGATGTGTGGTTCAAAGGCATCGCTCCCAGCCGCGGCAAATCCGCCGGATTCGACATCAGCGTGGCTAATCCGGCACGGGTCTACGACTGCTGGTTAGGCGGGAAGGACAACTTCGCCGCAGACCGGAAACTGGCTATGGAGGCGATGGCGGCCAACCCTGAGATCCTCGCCGAAGTACGCACGAACCGCGCATTCCTCGGACGGGCGGTGCGCCACCTGGTGGCGGAGGCCGGGGTCAGGCAGTTCCTCGACATCGGGACCGGCATGCCCACGGCCGACAACACCCATGAAGTCGCGCAGTGGACTGCCCCCGAATGCCGCGTCGTCTACGTCGACAACGACCCAGTCGTGCTCACGCATGCGCGCGCCCTGCTGACCAGCGCGCCGGACGGGACGATCGCCTACCTGGAGGCGGACGTGCGCGACGTCAACACGATTCTGGAACAGGCGAAACAGACGCTGGACTTCACCCAGCCCATTGCGATCATGCTCCTGATGGTCCTGCACATGATCCCGGACGCCGACGATCCGTATGGCATCGTGACCCGGCTCGTGGAGGCCGTGCCGTCCGGCAGCTACCTGGCCATCTCGCACCCGGCCAGCGACATCAGCGCCCAGCTGATGGCCGACATGGCCGAGCGGCTCAGCCGATCGGGCCCGGAGATGACACCGCGCACCAACACGCAGGTGTCGCGCTTCTTCACCGGCCTGGAACTGCTCGAACCCGGCGTCGTGGCCCTGGCCGACTGGCGGCCTGGTCCCGCGGATGTCCGGCCGGCCGTTGCCCCCGGCTGGTGCGGCGCTGCCCGGAAGGCCTGAGGCATTCAGCCGGGGAGCACGTCCTCGGGCCTGCTGATCCGGAATCCGAGCATGTCGAGAGCGAGCCCGCCGGAGTGCCGGGCCAGGGCGAGGGCCGCCTCGCCGACCCGCAGGGTCAGTTCATGCGGCGCGTGATCGGCCCGGGTGCCCGTGTTGAGATCCCAGTGATGCAGCCGCTGCTTTCGCAGCGGGCCGAGGGCAGGCGGTGAACTGCTGGCCACGTAGAGACCCGGGGACCAGTAGGCGGTGTAGAAGGATGCGCTCTTGCCGCTCAGGCTGTAGGAGTCATCGCGGGCATCCTCGACGGTGAGGTTCCCGGCGTAGGGCTGCAGCGTTTCGATCACTTGCTCAGCCGCGAGAGGCTGCTCGCTGTACACCGAGGCGAGCAGGGCGAGCTTCGGCTGCAGCAGCGCCGGATGCATGATGCCGCCCAGCCGGGCCGCGAGGCCGCGCACCAGCCGCTCGCCATCGGCTCGCTTCTCTGCGTCGCTGCGGCGTGCGCTGCTGCGCTGCAGGGCCGCGTCCGCGTACCAGGCCACCGACACCCCGGCCGGGAGCCCGGCTTGCTGCGTGAGCTCGGGGGTCACCGTGAGCGGCCCGAAGAGCAGCACCCCGTTGCTGAACACGAGCCTGCCGCGCCAGTGCCGCACCTCGGGGTCGTACAACCGGGCCGTGTCAAGGAACACCGACCCGGGATCAGCGGCCAGCAGCAAGGCCGGCCCGGTGGCCAGCCGGCTCCCGGTGCGGTCGAAGAGCCCCATCCGCGCCTCCCGGCGTCCAGCTGAGAGCCTGCCAGACCCTCAGAAAATCGTGCCAGACCCTCAGAAAATCGAGGTCACGCCGTGCCAGACGGACGAGGCCGCACCGCCGATGTCTCCGGCCAGCTGCTTGGTGTCGGCCCACGTGGCCGTCCCCGCGGCACCGAAATCGTAGACGGCTCCCAGTGCCCCGTGCTGATGCCATTCCTGGCCGAAGTCCTGGATGTAGTTGTGGATGTAGTCGCCGACGCCGAAGGCGACTACCCCGCCCGCCGCGACGCCCGCCGCCACGCCCAGAACCGGCGCGCCCGCGATGGACAGCCCGGCGACCGCCCCGCCGACGAGGCCCGCGACCGCCGTCCCGGCGGCGATGGACACCGCGCTGCCCGCACCCTCCAGCGGGTAGGCGGCCCACCCCGGCACGCCGTGCGCCATGTCGGCCTGCGCGTTGACGACAGTGTTGACGCCCGCGGCCAGAACGTCGACCACCGGGATATCGAGCGCCTTGCCGAGCAGGCTGGAATCCGAGATGCCGTCGGCCAGCTTGGCCACCCCCGGCACGTCGGACAGCCGCGTGCCGAACACCTTGGTGAACGCGTTCTCGCTGTTCTGGGCGGCGGTAACGTCCTGCTGGGCGGAGGCCAGCTGGTCCTTGGCGGTACGCAGGGCGGCCTTGACGTCGTCGGGCATCACGCCGAACCGGCCGTCCGCTTGCCTGGCCGCCGCCTGCGCGGTGGTCCAGGCGGCCTTGGCATCGGCCGCCTTCTCCGTCAGGGTCGCCACGTTCCTCGCGACCTGGTTGGAATAGGCGGTGGGGGTAGCCAGCAGGTCAGCGAGGTAGTCAGTCAGGGTGGCGCCCTCACCGACCTTCGGCCCGTAGTCGGCCGACGCCGGACTGCGGGCCATCAGGCCGAACAGCTTCTGCAGCTCGCCCGCGGCCTGCAGACGGGCATTCTCCGCGGCTTGCACGCACTGCTGGCAGAAGGAGCCGTAGCCGAGCCGCCAGTCCTCTTGCGCCGGGCTGGCGTAGCGGGCGCTGGGCGCCTTCCCGTCCCCGCCGATCTGCACGCCGTGGGCGGCGGCCTTATCGGCGGCCTGCTCGAGCGCATTCTCGATCTTGGCCAGGTCCACCGCGAGCGAATTGACTATGTCCCCGGTTTCGATGATCACCAGCCCGAGCGCGTTGGTCTCGGCCGCGACCTTTTCCCAGTTCGTGGTGAACGCCGACGCCGCCGAGCCCTGCCACCCGGCATCATCGGCGATCTGGTGGACCTTCTTGTCCAGCGCCGTGACCACGTCGCCCACCTTGGGCACATACCCGTACAGCGTCCCGGCGAAGGCCGAGAGCCCGTGGATGTCACCGCCGACCCAGGTATAGGAGAATGGCATCAGGGGTGCCGGAGATTTGGTCGTTAAGCTGGGGCCCACGGCCGCGGTCCCCCTTCAGTTAATCTGGTCGGGAGAACTGATCTGGCTGATGAGCTTGATCAGGCTCTCCTCGGTATTGACGTAGTTGTCGTGCGCCTTCTTCAGCTTGGCCGCGTCGCTGTCCATGACGCCCGCGGCCTGCAGGTGCAGATTGCCGATCATCTCGACTACCACCTGCAGGCTCTTGTCGAATGCGGCGTCCCCGCCGTCCGGGCACGGCGGGCCGCTGTCGGGCATGATCGCCTTGAAAGTCGCGGCTTCCGCATGAAACACCGACGACGCATCGAGCAGATCAGCCATCACGACCTGGAATCCGCGACCGCTCATCGCACGCCCTCCCGCAGCGCGGCGATGTCACTCGGCTGCCAGCGCCACGCGTCCGGCTCGGCGTCCGGATCGAGCACGACCCGGTCTATCCCGGTGGCGCCCATGATTTCCCGGATGTTGCGCAACGGCAGGACCACCCACGGCTGCGCTGGGCCGAGCGCCGCCACGAGCCCAGTGACGGTCGTGAACACGGGAAGGATCAAGCCGCCGTCGGCGGCCCGGCGGACCTCAAAGATCACGTCGCCTTCGTGGGCCTCGCGGACGTCGGGGCGAGCAGGCGCGACCACCATCTCCGGGATGTCACCGGCCCTCGCCGCGTTGCCGGCGGCGGCGTCCCCAGGCGTCATGATCACAGGGTACCCACCCAGGCGGCCCGCCGAGGGCGGAGACGACGAAGAACGCGCCTGCCAGCGCAGCTGTCCCGGCGCCGTCAGCCGCCTATCGACTCATAGCGCCTCAGCGCCCAGTTCCACAGCATGCGGGCCGCCGTGAAGAGCACCAGCCCAGCGGCGGGCGAGGCGGCCGCGAGCCAGCCCGGCACGCCGGAGCCTGCCACCCGGCCGGTGATGACCGCCGCGGGCAGGTACGCGATGAAGGCGACCGGCAGCACGAAGGTGAGGATCGATCTCGCCGCGCCCGGCAGCACCTTCAGCGGGTAGCTGCCGAACGTGGAGATCAGGCTGTCCACCCACACCAGCCACGGGAGCCCCACCGTGAGCCGGAACGCTACCGCCGACACCACGGTCTGAATCGCCGCCTCCACCAGCGTTCCGCCTGCGACACCGGCGGCCAGGTACCCGGCCCGGGCCGGTGTCCAGGCCAGGTGCAGCTTCGCGAGCGCGAGGCCGAAGAGCAGGAACGCCGCCATCGTGTCGCCGAGCGCGTTCATCGGGAACTCCGCCAGCAGGACCTGACGGTACACCGGCAGCGGGCGGAGCATGTACCCGTCAATCCGGCCCTCCTGCACCAGCGTGGACATCAGCCACAGGTTGCCGAACGCCGCGACGTAGATGCCGTGCGACAGCAGGCGCATCGACGCGATCAGGAGCACCCCGCCCTGGGTCCATCCGCCGAGGCCAGGAAAGCGGGCCAGCAGGACCCCGGCGAACACGAGCACGGAGGACTGCCAGGCCAGCCCCATCAGCAGGGCCATCACGAAGTCGCCCCGGTACTCCAGGCGGGCCCGGACATTCAGCCGGGTGATTCTCGCCGCGATGAACCATGCGGCCCGCCACCGGCTGATGATCGCCGGCACGGTCAGCCGCCCTGCACGATGACCCGTGCCGCCGCCCGGCGCCACAGCAGCCCGGTCCCCGCCGCGAGCGCCGCGCACCAGATCGCCTGGACAGCTACCTGATGGCCGAGCGCCGACGCCGGAAGCCGGCCGACGTAGAGCGAGAGCGGGACGTTGAGCGTGCCCTGGAACGGCAGCCAGCTATCCGCGCGCTGGAACCAGGCCGGAAAGAACCACAGTGGCGCGAACGCCCCGGACAGCAGGTTCTGCACGAACGCGGCGGCGGTCACGGCGTTGCCGTTCACCACGGTCCAGAAGCAGAGCAGGTCGACGGTCAGCTGCAGGTAATACAAGATCACGAATCCGAACGCGAGCGTGATGACCGCCGCCATCCCGGCCGGCCAGGAAGCGGGCGGCGAGACCACGCCCAGCGCCCGGCACGCGGCATAACCCGCGGCCGCCCAGCCCGCTCCGTAGCCCAGGTCGCCGACCCCCCTGATCATGCAGTACCTGCGGGGCGAGACGGGCCGCAGGAACAGGTAGGCGATCGTCCCCTCCCGCACGAGCTGCATCATCTGGTCACGGTTCACCCACCGGTTGGCCGCCAGCCGGGCCCTCATGTACAGCACGCCGAGCAGCGCGTAGGTCGTGGCCTGGTCAGCGTTCAGGCCGGCGCTGGTGGCGGTCCGCGCGTAGAGCGCGCGCCACAGCCACCAGGTGAGCAGGAGCTGCGTGATCGTCATGGCCAGCGTCGACGCCAGGTGGCTCCACTGGCCGAGTTCCGTGACGGCGGTGATCCGGGCCGTGCGCCAGACGCGCCGCCGGGCCACCGGCACGGCGCCCGCCGGGCCGTCCGTCATCGCGCCGCCGCCCCGCCCGGCGCCGCCGGGGCGGCCCGTGCGGCCGCGTGGGCCGTGCCGAACGCGGCCCGCACGACGTCTTCGAGGTCCGGCTCCTCGATTCCGACATCGATGACGGGCAACTGCTCAATGACCCGCCGCACCAGGTCCCTCGGGGTCATCGCCTCGGTGCCGTCCGGCGCGAGCGTGGCGCGGGCACCGTCGGTGCTGACGACCCTGGCGCCAGGCACGGCGATCCCCGGGACGGCCGCTTCGAGCGTGATGTGGACCTGCCAGGAAACGCCGACCTCATCCCTGAGGCGCCCGAGCATGCCGTCGAACACCAGCCGGCCGTGGTCGATCAGCGCGACCCGCCCGGCCAGCCGGGCGACCTCGGTCATGTCATGAGTGGTCAGCACCACCGTGCGGCCGCGCCGCTCAACCTGGTCCCGCAGGAATTCCCGGACCCGCTCCTTGACCACGACGTCCATCCCGATGGTCGGCTCGTCGAGGAAGACCACGGGCGGATCGTGGATCAGCGCGGCGGCCAGGTCGCACCTGACCCGCTGGCCGAGCGAGAGCTGCCGGGCCCGGTTGTCCCAGAACTCCGGCAGCTCGAGGATCCGGTTGAACTCGGCCAGCTGCGCCTGGTACCTGGCTTCCGGGATGCCGTGGATGTCACGCAGGATGGCCAGCGACTCGCGGGCCGGCAGGTCCCACCACAGCTGGGAACGCTGGCCGAACACCGCTCCGACGCCACGGGCGTTCGCGATGCGGTCCCGGTGCGGCACGATCCCGTTGACCTCGACCCGGCCGGCGCTGGGGGTGAGGATGCCGGTCAGCATCTTGATCGTGGTGGACTTCCCCGCGCCGTTCGGCCCCAGCATGACGAGCAGTTCCCCCGCGCCGACCCGCAGCGTGACACCATCGACGGCGGTCTTGGCCATCCGCTCGGGAGCGACCAGGGCCCTCAGCCCGCCGCGGATTCCCGGCCTGCGGACTGTGCTGCGGAAGACCTTGGTCAGTTCCTCCGCGATGATCGTGCCCGCAGGCATGTGCGCTCTCCTCCGCATAGTCGCGGATCAGGCCGCGCGTGCTCGACGATTCGAGCTGAGAGCCTCCCTGGCCCCTTGATAAACCGGTTTACAAACGTATCAACGGCCCCGAAAATCGCGCAAACGTATTAGTGCAAACGTATTAATGGTGGCGCGCTCGGACGGGCCTGACGGGCGGCGGCGGTAGAGTTTGCGGGTCCAGCCTCAGTCGCGGTGGCTGATCCACACCGATACATGGGCGGGTGGATCGCTAGCCAGCGTCATGATCGTCTTCGTCCGCCGCGGGGGTCGGGCTGGCGGCGGCGCGGGCCTCGAGTTCGCGCTCAATGGCGGCGACCAGATCCGGGTACGCGCTCAGCCCCCACAGGACCTCGGGCGGCACCCCGAGCTGGCGGGCCGCTTCCGCCACCACCGACTGGCTCATGCCGAGCGCCTTCGCCAGCACCTCGTCGCGTGTGTACGTCGGCGGCAGGCCCTCGATCTGGAGCTCGGCGGGCCGGTGGAATGTCCCGTCCGGTCCCGGGAGCCATGCCGCGCTCGCCGCGGCCAGGCCGATCGCCGACGTGATGTTCTCCCGGCTGGAGTCCGCGAACTCATCCCGAACTGACTTCTCGACCACCCCGGCGACGAGGTGCCGGTTCGGGGCGAGCACCACGTTCCAGACGTACTCGGACCGAGCATGGTCCGGGTGGCGCAGCGCGAAGTCCAGGCCGTCGATCTCGGCTCCGGGATCGAACCCGCCGATGCCGCGTTCGTGCCGGGCGAATTCGTCGGCGATGACCACATAGCCGAGCTGATTCGTCTTTCTGGTGCGGATTTCCACGTCATCCCGGATACCCATGCCGCGTAGCTGGGCGAGCCACGGCCCGTAGGCATCGGCGGCGAACCAGGCGTCCGGGTTCCCGTCAAAGTAGATCTCCAGGTATTTGGTCCGCTGGTACAGCCGGGTCGCCACCATAAGCCGCCGCTCCCCCGTCGCGGCGTTCTCCCCGACGAGGAAGGCGGTTTGCAGCAACTGTTCCAGGAGCCGCTGCCGCCGGCCGGCCGGCGCCTCAGCCAGGGCACGCACGACGCATTCAAGATCAGCGTCGTGCTGGGCCGCATCCAGATCCGCGACATCCAGGCGGCTGTACCGGGGAAGGATGATCTCCAGTACCTCGTCCACCACGTCCGGTTCGGTGAACGTGAGCGCCTCCAGGAACTGCCGGGCACCGGGGACGTCCGCGATCGCCCGCCGTACCGTGGGAAAACCGGTCCCGGCCGGACCCGGCAGGTAGGCGGCCGGGCGCTCCCCGGAGTCGAAGGGTGCGACCTGGCTGCCGTCCTCGAGCCGGATGATCGGCTGGGTTCGGGCCGGGCCGGGCTGGTCACCCGGGAATCTCGGCGCCCGCCACAGGGTGGAGTCCCGATAGAGGAACTCATAGAACCGCGTGATCCACTCGTCTGACTGCACGGTAAGAAACTCGCGGGTGGCTCTCGCGACGAGGGCTTCCGGCGTGACCTCATCCAGGCCGATCTCTTCCCGGAGGTACCGCCACAGCAGAGGCGTCCGGGTTTCGGTGATGGAGCCGTCCGCGAAGGCGAGCGGCTGGCCGGCCGCGTAGAGCAGGCCGAGCTGATCTGGGCGGAGAAGCTCGCGGAGTCCGGCGCCGCCGGCCAGCTTCAGTTCCCCGGCCGCGCCGTAGCCGCCCCCGGCGACGGGAATGAACTCCTCCCGGGCCAGGGCGGTGCGCACCGAGTCGAACAGGGGGCGCAGCATCGTGCCCGGCTGGAATCGCGTGGCGTCAAGCGGCAGCGCTCCCAGGACATCGACCGTGAGGAGCCCGTCCTCCCGGAGTTCGGTGAGCACATCGGCGAGCAGCACGGCTGTCTCGCGCACCAGCGCCTGGTTCGATGGATCGTGCTCCGGGACGTTGTCGCGGGCCGGCGTCGTCCGGTAGGGACCCTGGATCAGGAAGCCGAGGAAGGTCTCCTTCTGGGTGGGGAAGAACACGACCAGCGGCGAGTCATCGCGCTTCACGAGGTGGTGCTGGCCGTCCGCGGTGATGACGCGGAAGGCGATCTCGACCCGCTGAGCGGGATGGCCGAGTTCGCCGAGCTGACGGTGCCAGACCAGCCACTCCTCGCCCCCGCGGCCGCGGCCTTTCGCCAGCGTGATGTGACGGCTCGAACTGGTGCGGCCAGCCGTTACGCGGTTAATGGCCCGGCCGGCGACCTGAACGCCGAGGACCCGCAGGTACTCGATGTTCCTGAGGAACAGGAGGGTACTCGGCTCGATCTCGTTCAGGGCCGAGGAGATTTCCGCAACGGCCATCGTGGGCGGGACGGTGTCATGGTCGAAGGGGAAGACGAAGAGGGTCTCCGGCGCCGGCTCATCCAGCGGATCCACGGAAAACGGCCGGACGTAGTTCTCGATCCGGAAATGCTCGTCCGAACTATAGACGCGCGGGGTCCTGGTGTACGCGTAGACCGACTTGAAGCCGATGCCGAACTGGCCGATCTGCGTGAGCTCGCCGGACTTCCCGCTCTGGCCGACCCCGCAGACACCACGAACGTCGGCGTCCGTGAAGGGCCGGCCGTCGTGCGCCACCTCCAGGCGATCCGCGAAGAGCTCGAAGGTCAGCTCGGTCGCGCCGGCATCCTCGGCGTTCTGGATCAGCTCGAAGATAAAGTGGGTGCGCTCGCTGTAGAGCTGCCCGAGCAGATCCAGCACGGCCGTGTCCCAGCCGTAGCGGGCGATGTTCTCCGCACGGATCTTCTCGTAGTCAGCTGGCACCCCCCGAGCCTACGTGCCGGGCGCGCCCAGAGATCGTGAGCGCGCCCGGCTCACCGGTCACCCGCCGAAGACACCGAACTCCCACAGCGAGTAGCCGTATTGCGTGGCCCGCGCCGTGCCGTACATCCGGACATAGCGGCCGCTGCCGCTCACCTGAATGGTCTGCACTCCGCCGGTGCCGGTCGTCGTGGAGTAAATCGTCGTCCAGTTCGCGCCGTCATTGGACGTCTGGATCTGGAACGCCCTCGCGTAGGCGGCTTCCCAGTTCAGCGCCACCTGGCTGATGGTATGCGTGGCCCCGAGGTCAACCTGCAGCCATTGCGGATCGCTGAATCCGCTCGACCAGCGGGTCCCGGTGTTCCCGTCGGTGGCGTTCGCGGCCGGGAATGAGCCGTTCTCGACCGAGGAGGCCGTCGTCGGCCTGCCCTGGGCGATATTGGTGCCGCCGCCGCTGGCCGGGGGCTTGTTATAGACAGCCACGTAGTCGACCTTGAGCTGGCCGCCGGATGCGGTGGACGCGTTCGGGCCGCCGCCGAAAGCGGCCGGGAAGCCGCCGCCCATGGCCAGGTCCAGGATGATGAAGAACGGGTGGTCGACCGCGTTGGCCCAGGTGGTTGCGTCCACCTGAGTGGCATTGACAGTGAAGTAGTTGACTCCGTCGAGGTACCACCTGATCTGCTCGGGAGACACCGACCGGTCGATCTGCACGGCGTAGGTGTGGAAAGCCGTGTTGCATCCGCCGCACGGCCGCTCGCCGCTGCCGATGCCGGTCGACTCGTGGCACGGGCCGCCGGGATTCGTCCCGCAGTGCAGCGTCCCGAACACGGTGCTGCGGCTGTTGATATCTTCCAGGATGTCCACCTCGCCAGACGTCGGCCACGGCGTCCCGGTACGCAGCGTGGAGCCGAGCATCCAGAAGGCGGGCCAGTAGCCAGCGCCGTTCGCGGTCGTCAGACTGGGCTGCTGGATCGACGCCTGCATCTCCACGACGCCGCCAGCCGGCGCCCCGAAGGTCGCGGCGTTCGTCTCAACCCGGCCCGATGTCCAGCCGGCGGTCGGGCTGGTCCCGGAGTGCAGCGCCCGCAGGACGAGATTGCCGGCGCCGTCCTGGTAGACGTTCGAGGTGCTGCTGGTCATCGTCTCTATCTCGCCAGTGCCGAAGTTGCTGCCGGGCCCGGTGTCGTACTTCCAGTTCGAGTCGATTCCGGTACCGGCCGCGCCGGTAAAGTCATCGCTCCAGGTGAGGCTGAAACCGGGTGGCGGGCCCGGTGCGGCCGACACCGCTGATGCCACCGACCCCGCTGTTGCCACCGACCCCGCTGCCGATGCCGATGCTGCTGACACCGCGGCGACGGCGGCACCGGGAACGGCCAGCGCGGCTAAGCCCGCGGTCATCCCGAGGACCGCCACCGCGGACACCGCTGCTTTCATGCGCGACCCCCGCCGGCCGCGCACCCGACTACCTGAATTCGCGCCGTTTCGCCCGTTGATGATCATGGTTTTTGTCCTTCGGGGTTCAGAAGCGGGCCTGGGGAAGCCCAGCGGCCGCCGGCCGGCCTGGAGGAGGTGGCCGGCCGGCGGCGCTGGTGGGAGGGACTGCTACGGGAAACTGACCACGTTGCTCGGCGTGGTGTTGGAGGGCGTGACCGCGCCGGTCGTGTTGATGACGTGGGTGATCGTGCCCACCCCGCCCAGGGAGACGGTGAGCAGGTCATGCCACGCCACCCCCGCGGTGCTGGGCGACTGGAACGCATTGGCCGAGTTGACGGCCGGATTGACGTTGAAGTAGCAGTAGCTGCCGAGACCCCACCCTCCGAACGAGGTGACATTGCTGGCCACGGCGATCGCGGGATACCCGTTGGACGAGCCGTTCATCCAGGCGGCCTGGTTGGGCGGGTCGTACGGCATCTCGTTCTGGAAGAAGATCACCTTTCCGTTCTGGCCGTTCCAGGCGACCTCCGTCTTCTGGTAATGCTCGACGAACAGGCCGGTCGCCTCGACGTTGTTGCCGTTGACGGTCATGCCGTTGTCGGCGGTGTTGGTGGTCCAGCCGACCGTTCCGCCATTGCCGTGGTCGGCGCGCCAGGCCCAGATGTCGTCGACGATGGTGTCGCCCGAGTTCACGACCAGGCTGGCCGTGGCCTTGCCGGCGATGTCACCGCCGATCCGGAAGAACACGTCCTGGACGGAGATCGGGTTGCCCGCGTGGCTGGCCGTCGAGCCGGCCGGGCCGACCGTCAGCAGCGCCGCCGAATTGACCGTGCCCGCGTCGAACAGCAGGCCCTGGAGCCGGACCCCGTCCACGTCGGACACCTGCATGGTGTTCACGCCGTTCTGCGGGATCAGCGTCGGGAACCCGAGGCCGAGGATCGTGGTGTTGGCGTGCGTGACGTTGAGCGTCTGGTTCAGGTTGTAGACGCCCGGGGTGAAGAGCAGGTTGCAGCCCTGCGACAGCGCGGTGTTGATGGTGGCCGCGCTCATCGACGGGTCGGCGACGAAGAACTGGCTCATCGGCACCGAGGTGCCCGGCGTCGGGCCGTTGGCCCAGCTGGGACCGGACGCGTTCGTCCGCAGCGACGGCTCGAACACGTGGTAGTTACCGCTCGAGTCGATGTAGAGGTACGGCACGTCCCGGGATACCGGCGTGGTGGCCAGCGTGGTCATGGGCGGGGTGGGGAAGCTCTGCGCCGGGGCCCCGGTCACCCCGGAGAACACCATGTTCCACACGGAGCCGCTCCAGCTGCCGAAGCTGCTGTCCCGCGAGTACCACTGCTGCTGCGACACCGAGGAGGCCTGGCCGGAGACCTTGGTGTCGGCGATGTAGCCACCGCTGGCGTAGCCGTAGCTGGCCGGGAACAGGTTCAGCCCGCCGTGCACATCCACCCGGCGGAAGGGTCCCGCCTGCGCCACAGCCCAGCGGTCCGACCCGGCGGACGGGTTGATGGCCAGGTTCTCCGCGGAACGCCAGAAGTTCTGCGTGGCGTTGCCCGTGCCGTCGAACGCGTCCACCGTGACGTCGCCGTTGATGGTGACGTCGTCCGGGTTCTGCCCCAGGCCCTGGATGGAGGTGTAGTACCCGATGTTGGCCGTATTGCTGTAGGTGCCCGGCTTGAACAGCAAGGCGTCGCGCTCCGTGCCGAACTGGTTGAGCTTCTGCGCGTTGAACACCGAGTCCAGCGTGGACTGGATGGTCGCACTGGACATGCTGGGGTCGAAGATGTGCACGCTCGAGCCGAAGTTCGGGGTGTTCGACTGGGTCGGGCAGCTACCGCCGCCACCACCGCCACTGCTGCCGGTGGTGTAGACGCCGAATTCCCACAGGCTGTAGCCGTAGGGGGTGGCGCGCGTCGTGCCGTACATGCGGACGTAGCGGCCGGTGCCGGTCACGGCGAGGGTCTGGGTGCCGCCGGTGCCGGTGGTGGTGGAGTAGATGGTGGTCCAGTTGGTGCCGTCGGGTGAGGTCTGGATCTGGAACGCGGTGGCGTACGCCGCTTCCCAGTTGAGCGTGACCTGGCAGAAGGTCTGGCTGGACCCGAGGTCGACCTGGAGCCATTGCGGGTCGGCGAACGCGCTGGACCAGCGGGTGCCGGTGTTGCCGTCCACCGCCGCCGAGGCCGGGAAACTGGCGCTCTCCGTCGAGGACGCGGTCGCGGGCTGATTCAGGGCGGCGTTCGTCGTGCCGCAGGTACCGCCGCCGGCGCCGGTACCGAACACCTGGAATTCCCACAGGGAGAAGCCGTACTGCGTGGCGCGCGCCGTGCCGTACATGCGGACGTAGCGGCCGGTGCCGGTCACGGCGAGGGTCTGGGTGCCGCCGGTGCCGGTGGTGGTGGAGTAGATGGTGGTCCAGTTGGTGCCGTCGGGTGAGGTCTGGATCGCCAGCGCGG
>JAWWPY010000440.1:0-14676 GCA_033854735.1 Streptosporangiaceae bacterium
CCACTTCGACGCAAGCACCATCACCGCTGCTGCGGCTGCTCTTACGCCACTGGGTGCGGGACAGGTCCGGGATGTTCATCCCGCACCCCCTTTCCTCACGTCCCCGCGATCGCAGCCAGCAGGGTAACGCTTTCGTCGGGCCTGAGGGCGGCTGCGCGAAGGTGCCCGAAAGTGAGAATATACCGGCGTACCTCCATGCCAGCGTCCAGGAACAGGTCGCCAGCCATGCTGTCGATGTAGACCAGGCTCTGATCGGCTGGGTCGGGGAACTCCAGCACGATGAACGAGCCGGGCATGCCCGGGTGCGCACCGGCGTCGTAGGGGATGACCTGAACCGTTACGTTCGGCAGCGCCGCCGTATCACGCAGTCGCGCGAGCTGCTCCCGCATCACTGCGGGGCCGCCGACTATGCGCCGGGCTGCGGCCTCGTCCATGATCGCCCACAGTTGCAGCGGATTGTCTCTCGTGAGCAGCGCTTGGCGTTCCATCCGGGCCGCGACCCGGCTCTCCACCTGCTCCTCCGTGGCCTGCGGCAGCGCACCACGGATGACCGCCCTGGCGTAGTCCTCGGTCTGCAACAGGCCAGGGATGAACAGTGATTCGTAGTCAGAGACCGACCGGGCTTCCGACTCGAAGCTGATGTAGTCCGCATAGATTTCTCGCAGGTCAGAACGGTCAAGCTGCATCCAGCCGCGCTGGCCAGCCTCCCGCAGGAGCGTCAGAAGCTCCGTCCGCCGTTCCTGGTCGGTGCCGTAGAGGTCGAGAAGCTGGATGAGCGTTGACCTCTGCGGCCGTTGCTGGGCATTCTCCAGCCGGTACAGCGTTGACCGGTCCTTGCCGGTCCGCTCGGACACGTCCTCCTGCGTCAGGCCGGCGGACTCACGCAGCCGCCGGAGTTCTGCAGCCAGACGCCGGTGCCGCACGGTCGGCGTGGATCGCTGCCTCGGCATGCGGGGAGTCTACCGAAACAGCGAACGCATGGGATGTATTCGCATCTGTTGCGTTCACGTCTGCATCGAGTGCATCATAGGCAAAGCATGTTAGCTCCCATCTGCACCCGTCCCGACCCAAAGGAGGTGGCTCGGCGATGTTTCCGGCAGCGCGTGCAGAGGCAGGTTCAGCCACCGAAGCGCCGCTCGCCTGGTCCCGTGCCTTCCCGGCCAGCCGCGAGCAGGTCCGGAAGGCACGCCAGTTCCTGGCCGGTGTGCTGGACGGCGGTCCGGCCGCTGATGACGCCGTGCTCTGCTTGTCCGAAATGGTCACAAACGCGATCGTGCACAGCCGATCGGGTGAGCCCGGCGGCCGCTTCACCGTCACCGTCGCGATCTGCGACGGCCAGCTGCAGGTCGACGTCCGCGAT
The DNA here is from genome assembly GCA_033854735.1 of Streptosporangiaceae bacterium. Classification (GTDB taxonomy): domain Bacteria; phylum Actinomycetota; class Actinomycetes; order Streptosporangiales; family Streptosporangiaceae; genus JAWWPY01. Next base: position 1,361 of record JAWWPY010000440.1, read on the forward strand.
GAGGGCGGCCCTTGGACCCAGCCCGTGCGCGGCCGCGACGGACAGCACGGGCGCGGTTTACTGATCGTCGGCCAGTTGGCCAGCGACTGGGGCCGCACCGGCGACAGCGCCACCGGGTGGACCGTCTGGTTCACCATGAATATGAATAGCCCCGCCACCACCAGCCCACAACACACTGAAGGAGAAACGACCATGACCGAGCCTGGCCCGGCCGCGCCCGTCCAGTACGACCCGCAGGGCCTGCGCGCGATGGCCGCTGACCTGGCCGCGCACGGCCTGACCACGCACCTCACCGACTCCCGGGCGGGTCTGGACTTAACCGCGACCCTCAGCCCGTCGGGCCGGCGTGAAGCCGAACTGATAATCGACGAGGATGGGTACGCGGAGCTGCGCTACTGGATTCCCGTCGGCACCCCGCCCGCTGAGGCCACCGCCGCTGCCCTCCGTGCGCTGAATGCCGTCACCGGCACCGCGCCGAACCCCGGCCGCCGCCCCGAGTGAACCGGTTGTCCCGGCCGCGTGTCCGGTCAGACCTGCGGCCATGGCACAACGTCTCAGGCCGTTGATGGAGTCCGCGCGCGTAGCTGCCTAAGGCGGCCATATTCCCAACGGGCCTGGCCGATCTTGATTGCCCCTGCTGGCCTGGCACGGACGATCCGCATTGGCAGGCGCGGGAACAAGAGAGCCGTTTGCTTGTGTTCTGCTGGCATGCCCCTTACTGGTGATTACGAGCCCAGCGCGGCGTCGTGGGCTCGCGACCAGGTTGACCTCTATGAGCGCTCCGGCGGGACAGAGGGAACCGAGTTGAACGGCAAGCCTGTGATCATCTTGACTTCGGTGGGTGCGAAGACCGGGAAGGTGCGTAAGACTCCTCTGATGCGCGTCGAGCACGATGGTCAGTATGCCGTTGTTGCGTCGCTTGGCGGCGCGCCCACACACCCCGTCTGGTACTACAACCTGACCGCGGACCAGCATGTGGAACTGCAGGATGGCCCGGTCAAGATGGACTACCGGGCCCAGGAGGTCTCCGGCGAGGAACGCGCGATCTGGTGGGAGCGAGCCGTAGCGGCGTGGCCGGACTACGCCGCGTATCAGCAGAAGACCACTAGGACCATTCCCGTCTTCGTGCTCACACCAACTGACGCGTAACAGGCCGGCCCGAGGCTGGTCGCTCCGAGGGCCTGGGACTAGATGCGGCAGCATCTAAGATGCCTCTATGGTCGGCGATATCGGCGCGTGGAGCGTCGAGCCCGTGGCGAACCCTAGCTTGCGGGAAGCCAAGCGCCAGCGTCTCGTTCGCATGACGAAGCAGCAGATCGCTGGCCGTACTGGGCCGGTACGCCAGATCCGCCGCCGGGACCAGGTCGTCTCACCGCTCGCGCTGGAACTTGAGTGCCGGAATCTGCTGCAGCGCGCCCAGCGCGCGATCACCACCATCGTGACGTCAAGGGTTTACGCGGGCGACCTGCGGGGCACCGTGGACGAACGTGTTCTCCAGCAGCACGAATGGGAAATCGCCCTCGCGCTCCGCGAGATCACAGATCTGCTGCTTGATCTCGTGTCGAGCTATGCCGCGGGCACGGCGGGGCCAATGACAACCACCATGCTGGTTTCCCAGAATCGCGCGATATCGATAGCCCGGGACGCCACCACGGCCCGGGTTCTGGCGCTCGAATTGCTGGCGGCGCAGGTGGCAACCGCCGAGGCCGCGCGACGGGACTGGGAGACTGCCCACCAGATGGCGGCTAACAACGACAAGTATCTCGACCTAGTGGCACGCACTGCGGCGGACCAGCATGCCACCGCGGAAATCACGGGCCTGGCCGAGCAGGCCGCCGAGGCGGCGCAAGCGTTCGGTGAGATTCTACAGCGGGCCGCCCTGGCGGCGGAGGCACTGGCCCTTCCGGAATCGCGTTAGGCCCCCAGATGAAACCGCGTCCACGGCGGCTCATAACTGGGCGCGCAGGAAGGTCTGAGGGCCGGGAACCGAAGTTCGGGGCGCGCCGTCCAAGTGATGCGGCTCATCGGGGGAGGGCCGCGCCAGCGGGACCGGTCCGGCTCCGGACCAGGAACGAGGTGCGCGATGGGCATTCGGGACTGGCCAGCCCTCAGCGCTGGCCGCCGCGGCTGGCTGTGCGGGGCGATGGCTGCGGCGGCCATCGGCCTGGCCGGCTGTGGGGGCGGCAGCGCCCCGGAGAATGCGGCATCTACCGGGACTCCCGCGCCCACCGGGCCCGCAAGCCAGGCACGGTCACTGACCAGCGGCCCGCTGTGCGCGAACGTCGGGGCGGTGGACCGGCTGACGGTCAGCCGGGTGAACACCATCCCGGCCAATCACCCGCACTTCGCCTTCCCGGCGACGGTAACTGTCGCCGATGCGGCACAGGCCCGCACCGCGGCCCAGGCGCTGTGCGCCCTGCGGCCCGAGCCGGGTGGTGTCCTCGCCTGCCCGGCCGACCTGGGCGTCAGTTACCGGCTGGCCTTCGCCACGCCCGAGCGCAGCCTCCCGGCGGTGACCATCCGGGCCGGCGGCTGTGAGGGCGTCTCTGGCGCCGGGCTGAGCCGGTCGTCCATGCGGACTCCGGCGTTCTGGGCCGTGCTCGGCCGGGCCATGGGCCTTACGCATCCCAGCCACGCGGCCTTCGCCGGGAGCATGCAGTCGTGACCGGCCTCGACAGGGCCTAGCCGCCATCTTCGTGCGCACCACCTTGGTGCCCGGCATCGCCGAGCACCGAGAGTATTCTGCCGACCAGGTGGCCTCGCCAGCCGCCACCGAGGATCTTCATGGCCGCCTGCTGCGCGGGGTCGGTGTCGTCGAACCCATCATGAGTGATCAGGAACCGGGTACCGGTGCCCTCGGGGACAAGGCGCCAGGTAACTGTCGTGTCGAGGGTTCCGCCGCGCCAGCTGATCCGGAGCAGCTGAGGTGGGTCGAGGGCCAGCACCTGGCAGTGCACGATGCCGTCGAAACCGTGCTGGGGGACCGGTTCGGTGCGGAAGGTGAACTGGTGCCCGACGACCGGCTTGAAGTCATTCGGCATCAGCCAGCGGGCCAGCAGGTCCGGGTCGGTGAGCGCCTGCCAGACCTGCTGCACCGGGCGGCCCATGAACTGGTCGACTTCGATGGCGCCCATCACTCGCTCCCCTCCAGCAACTCGCCGAGCAGGCGGGCGTGGTGCTGCCAGAATCTCTCGTAGTGGCCGGCCCAGTCCACGACTGTGCGCAGCGGCCGGGCATCGAGGCGGTAGTGACGTTCCCGGCCGATGCGCTCCTCCGCGACGAGCCCGGCCTGCCGCAGCACCTTGAGATGCTGCGAGACCGCGGGCCGGGTCATCGCGAAGGACGCCGCCACATCGTGCACCGGGCGCGCGCCGCCGCGGAGCAGGTCGAGGATGGCGCGGCGGACGGGGCTCGCGATGGCGTCGAAGACGTCTGCGTCAGGCACTGGGCGTAGCTGGCCGGGAGGCTGTCGCTTGCAGCACGATGCCGTTCCCGTCCGGGTCATTGAAGGTGACGAACCGCCCCCACGGCGCCTCCTGGATGCCGTCGGCGATGTCGACGCCCCGGGAGCGGATCGCGGCCACGTCGGCGTCGAGGTCGTCACTTTCCACGACGGTGCCCTGGGCTGAGCCCGGCGGCATGGTGTCGAACCAGGTCACCAGTGTGATCGAGGTGTCGCCGCCGGGCGGCTTGACCTGCACCCAGCGCTGATCAGGCCCCATCGCGGTGTCCGCGACGAGCTCAAAGCCAAGCTTGTCCAGGTAGAACGCCTTGGCCTGGTCCTGGTCGGTAACCGGCAGTGAGAAAAGCTGGATCCGCATGATTGCCATGGCGGCCATAATAGGTAAGAGATCTCTTACCGGTCAACCTGCGATTGCCTCTTATTTCTGGTCATGGGCCACCGTGTAGAGCCACACCTTTAGGTAGCCGTCCAGCTTCCACAGGTGCGTGAGGTGGAAGCCGGGCGCAAGGTAGGTGGCTGGATTATCGTCGGGCTGCATCTGCACGGCCCAGATTCTGCGGACGCCCCGCTCCCGCCGCTCCAGGACCGGCCGCGGAACGGTGCTGGCGTACAGGCGGCCCGAGGCGGCAGCAGTTTGCTTCAGGCTGATGTCGCGCAGGTGGGCGAACCCCTGCGGGTAGGCGAGATCCCAGGGCGGGATGGACGGCTCCGGATAGATGATGGCGTCACCAGGCCGCTCGTGGGCGCTGAGGAACTGGGCCGCCGCCCGCATGCCGTTCCCGGGCACCCGCAGTCCCAGCTGCGCCGGCACAGCGAGTGTCAGGACCAGGGCAACGGCGGCCGCTCGCATGGGCCAGCGCAGCGCGGCGAGCCCGGTACCGGCCAGCAGCGCCACCGCGGGCAGGCAGTAGGTCACGTACCGGCCGTTATAGACCGGCTTGATCTCGGACACCGCCAGCAGCAGGAGGGGCGGCAGTATCAGCCATGGCACGGCAAGCCAGGTCAGGCTGCGGTCCGCGGCGGCCGCCCGGGCGGCATCCCGGGCCGGTGCCGGCGGCCACGTCATCAGCGAATCGCCGCGGGTGCCGCCGAGCACGCTGAGCAGCCCGATCATGACGACCGACGCCACCGAGCCGGCGGCCATCAAATTAGCCACGTCATCGAGATCGTGCCACCCCGGCCTGGGAATCCAGGAGATCGCTCCCCGCTGCGCCCAGCCGAGGATCGCCACGGGTGCCATGGCCACGCCCGCGGCGGCGATCGTCACCAGCCACCGGCAGGTCAGCGCGCGCCGGCCGTTCCGTGCGGCCCGGTGCCGCCTGCTCAGGCCGATCAGCGTGACCGCGTGCGCGGGCACGAGCAGGAGCCCGAACAGCTGGGTGTAGCCGACCAGCGCGACCGAGAGGCCGTAGGCGGCGAACCAGCGTGGGCGAGGGTCCTGGGCGGCCCGGACCAGAAGATAGCTGGCCAGCACGGCGGCGGCCGTAACCATGGCATAGGGCCGTGCGTCATGGCCCTGCAGGCTGACCGTGGGCAGAACGGCGAATATCAGCCCAGCGCACAGGCCGGCGCGGCGTGACACGAGCCTGCGCGCAATCACGGTGACTCCGGCAGCGGCAGCCGCCATCGCCACTGCCGACGGCAGCCTGGTCGCGAACTCGCTGGTTCCCGCCACCCTGACCACCGGCCACAGCAGCAGGTAATACAGGCCGTGCACGGCATCGACGTGCCCGAGCAGGCGGATCAACTGGGGCACCGACCGCGAGACCGCCGAGACCGTATCCGCCTCATCGCCCCAGTAAGGGCGGGCGCTGACACCCCACAACATCACCGCCAGCGTGATCGCCATCACGGCCAGGGGGATCACCGGGCCAGCGATCAGGGTCCTGCCCGGCCGCGGTGAAGCAAGCGCTTGCTCGGTAGCTGGGCACGCGTTATCCTGCTGGGTTCCTGCCATGGGAATACCTGCCGGTTCTGTGATGGGAGCGCGTTATGTCCCGGCCCGTTGCCGGCCGCGGTTTCCTCTCAGCCGGGCCGTGCTTGGCCGCCGAGCCATGCGCAGCAAAAAGACGAGCATCTGGGGCGTCTCGTTGCCTTGGCGACGCGGTGGATCAGGCGCGCCGAATTGCTATGCCTCAGCGGCCGTCCCCGGTAGCCCTGATGCGCTCCAGCCGGGGCGCGGCACGCCCGGCTGCGTTAGCCGTAAAACTGGAATAGGGGGCCGCCGAAGCTGCCGTCGGGTACGCGGCGGAAACCGGCGGGAATAGTGACGCTCGCCCTGGCCACGTTGGCCGGGGTCGGCGGCAGCCAGTGGATGTCCTCGCTGACCAGGCCGCGCAGGGGCCTGCCGTCGCGCAAATGGGTCACGTTGCTCCAGAGCACCCGCACGGGAAGGTCCGTCGACGGGTCTACGTACAAGGTTGCGTCAACTTGCAAGCCACCACGGCCCTCGGCGTGCGGCACGCCGGCCCACCATTTCGGGGACGTCTGTGAACCCGTGATGGTGATGGTCTCCTTTCCGTTGACCCGGGCGTGTCCGGCAATCCTGAACTTCCCGCAGGACAGCGCTTGCTGAATGAATGGCGGCCAGTCCACGGGATTGCTCTCGGCGATGTTCAGGCCGATGGAGCACTGGTTTGGCATGAACCCGCCTTCCCCCGTCGGGTACCACTCATGGCGTCGGTAGTCGACCTGGACGTAGGTCAGCTTTCCGTTGATCGTCGCGGTGCCGTAGCCCCAGCTCTCCAGCCCCTGCGCCCAGGGGAGTCCCTTGACCCCGGCGGGCGGCATGAATCCGGACTGCGTCATTCTTATGTTTCCACGGTAGTTCCACTGCATAACTGCGGGAAATGCCGGGCTAAAGGTAGTCTCCGTCTGCATAACCATGTTGTTCGCCGCGAGGGCATTTTCCATCCGCAGCATCACGTCGGCGACCGGGTGGGCCTGGGCGGCCCCGCCGGGACCTGTCCGCGCCGGGGTGCCGCTGGCCCCGCCGGTCACGGCGAGCACGGCCGCGGTGACAGCGGCGGTCCCGCAGGCCACCGCGGCGCGGATGGCCACCGTGCGCCGCACGCGACGGGCCCGGCCCCGGGCCACCAGCGCCTCGACCGGGCGCTCCATGTGCACGCCGTCCAGGGAGTCTCGCACCGCCGTGAGGGACCCGCGTACCGCGCCCAGCACCTCATCGTCATTCATAGGTGACCTCGCGTTCATCTGCTCGCCCTCGATAGATCTGGTGACGTCCGGCTCGCTGGGGGAGCCGCGCCGTGGTCTGGTGTCCGCCGACCGCCCCGTTCGTCGGCTGGCCCCTCGTCCGCTGGCCCGCTGGCCAGCGGCGGGCCGAGCGCTTCCCGCAGGGCGGCGAGGGCCCGGTGCAGGTGAACGCCGACCGTTCCACTAGAGATCCCCAGCACCCGGGCCGTGGTCTCGGTGTCCAGATCGAGCAGCAGCCGCAGCACGATCACCTCGCGCTGCCTGACCGGCCGCCGCCGCAACGCGGTCACCAGCGAGTCGTCCAAGGCGGGATGCTGGCTCGTGGCGGCCGCCACGTCATGGCCGTCCAGGGCCACCTCCCGGTGGCGCCGCCGCCACCAGGACACGCGGGTGTTCAGCGCGGTGCGCACCACCCAGGCGCGCGGTGCCGGATGGTCGCGCACCGTCCGCCATGACATCCACGCCCGCGAGAAGGCCTCCGCCACCAGGTCTTCGGCCAGCTCCCGGTGGCCGGCGCTGATCAGGACGATCCGCAGGCAGTCATCGCGGGCCGCCGCGTAGAACTCGGCGAACTCGGTCCGGTCTTGTTCCACACCCCAGATACGCACCGGAGCCCCGATTCCTTTACCTCTGCCTCGCGATGGCCCGATGGGCCCGCGGGCCGTCAGCCGGGCGGAGCAAGATCATTCCGGGCCGTGACCAGCAGCCAGGTGATGGCTCCGACGGCCACCGCGGGCGTGGCGGGCTGGGCACCGGCGACCGCGGCCGCCCCGGCGCTCACCGCGGCAGCGATCACCACCCGCAGCGCGAGCCGCAGCATGCGCCCCCGCCGGAGCCGGGACAGCAGCCTACGGCCGGCCGGGCCTCGCCGGCCGGTCACGGGGACGGCGCCTGACGGAGCGGCGGCCAGCCCGGTTCGGCCACCCCGGCCGGTCCGGTCACCCCCGCCGGTCCGGTCATCCCCGCCGGCCGGGGCACTTCCGCTAGCCCCTCGTTCCCGGGTGGCCCGGCCCAGGCGGCCCCAGCGTGCCCCGCTAGCGAGATCGGCGAGAGCCTCGCCGCGGCCGGACCGGGTCCGCAGCACGGTGTAGGCGGCGGCAGCCAGCGCGAACCGGTCAGGATCGCCGCCGTCAGCCCGGTCCGGGTGGGTGGCGGCGGCGATCCGGCGCCAGGCGCCGCGCACGTCGTCGTCGGTCAGGTCGGGCCGGGCGGCGAGCCCTAGCGCAGCAAAGGGATTGCCGTCCCGGTCCGTGCTCAAGGGTTCTCCTGGCCGAACGCCTCGTCGAGCAGCGAGTCGGCGTCGGGTAGCGGGCGCCGGCGCGGGGTGGCAGGCCCGAGTCCCGCGTCGTCCCCGTCCGCCCCGGCCGCCGCCGGGGGCGACGCCGCGGCGGCGGCCGGCCGGACCGGCATGGGCAGCTCGGCAGGGGCCGCCACCAGCCGCTTCACCTGCACAAAGGTCACGCCGCCGCGATAGATGTACGCGGCCTGCCCCACCGCAAGCCGGCGGATGAGGTCGGCGTCAACGACCGGCGTCCGGTGCTGCCGGGACTGCCCGTCGCGGCCCCACAGTGCCGATCCGAACAGTGCCGATCCGAACAGTGCCGATCCGACCGGACCTGATCCGAACAGTGCCGCCCCGGACGGCGCCGCCACTGACGAGGCTGGCCCGAACAGGGCCGCGCCGAGCAGCCGCCGGGTCGTGTCCACCGCGGGCCGGCTGCCCGCGAGCGCGGTGGCGGGCTCGGGTTGCGGGGTGCGCAGCAGCCAGATCCCCCCGTCGGCGGTCGCCGCCACCCGGTAGCGCTCGTCTTCCTGGGCCGCCAGGCCGGCCCAGGACTGGGCCGACACCTGGACGGCCAGGCCCAGCGAGCGGGCCCGCTCATACAGCTGCCAGATCGGCAGCCGCCGTGACACGGCGCTGAACTCGTCCACCGCGAGCAGGATCTCGGCCCCGGCCCCGCCGTCCGATGCCGCGTAGCTGGCCAGCAGGTCCACCAGCGCCCGGGCCTGCGCCTCCGCGACGGTGATCTCCGCGGTCCCCTCGAGGATGCAGTACCAGACGTCCGCGTCGGCGAATGTCCCCGGCCCGTCCAGCCCGCCGCCCAGGCGGCGGAACAGGGTGCGGAACCGCAGCGCGATGTCGCCGACGTGCCGGCCGGCGGAGCGCAGCACGGCGATCTCGTCGGCCCGCCCGGCGGACGCGTAGGCCAAGGTGAGCCGGCCAGCGTCGAGCCGGTCCAGGAAGTCGGCCGCGCTGGCGGGCGGCCCGGCCGGCGCCATCACGGCCAGCGTCACGATCGCCTCCATCACATCGGCGTAGTAGGCGGCGCCGCCGGTTCCGTGCTCGATCATGTCGACCAGCGTGGTGGTGAGCTGGCCCGGTGGCAACGCCCACAGCGACAGGCTCGCCTCGTCCGGCCAGATGGCCGTGGTCCGCGCGCCGGCGCCGCGCAGCACCCGGCGGGTCCGCTCGGCGATCCGCCGCGAGTCCGCACCGCCTTTGCAGTCGAGAACCACCAGCAACGGACGCCGCCCGGCCCCGGCTGCGTGCCGCTGCAGGCCCACGGCCATGAACCCGGCCCACAGGCGCAACAGGAGGGTCGTCTTTCCCGTTCCTGAGGTGCCGATCACGACCTGGTGGGAGCGCAGCCGGGAGTACGGGATGCGGGCCAGCGGCACCTGCGGATGGTGGATGGCCCTGATGACCGCACCGGCCAGGATTGTCCCGTTGCGGGAAATAAGGGGGACTGCGCCCGGGGCGGCGATCCTGGCCCGGGCGGAGCGCACCTGGTGGCGCCATTGCCGCAGGTCGAAGGCGGCGGGCGCGCTGGGGGTGAGCCCGCCGGTGCCGGCCTCCATGGAGTAGATCCGGTAGCGCCACCCGATCCCGCCCACGATCAGGCCGAGCGGGACCGCGGCCGGCGTGATGGTGACCGCGGCCAGCGCGTAGGAGCCGGCCGCGGCGTCGTGCCACATGGCCAGCCACGCCGCCGGTACGGCGGTGGCGACCCGGGCCCACGACCGGGTGGCCACGGCCGTGGCGGCCAGCCACGTGGCCAGCATGGGCACGCAGCACGCGGCCGCGCGGTAGAGGCGCCGCGGTGGCCAGCCCAGTAACCAGGCCAGGGTCACGGAGTAAGCCGCGACTACCGAGACCGGTGCTGCCGCCAGAATCAGCGCAACGAAGACCAGCGCCCTGATCACCCTGGCCGCCGCGCGGACCATGGCGCGCAGCACCAGGAAGCCGAGGTAGCGGCGGATCATGTGGCGGCTCCGGGGGGCAGGTCGCGGATCTCCACCCGGGCCGCGAGCCCGGCGAGCGAGTCCCGGGCCCGGCACACGGTGAGCCGGGCGGCGGGAGAGCACACATAAAGGACGCGGGCGTGGCGTGGCTCCCGGCCCGGCACCCGCGCATCGGTAGCCAGGCAGCCGTAATCGCCGGTCCGGGTGAGGATCTCGGTCATGATGGCGGCGGTCCGGGCGACGGTCTTGCGGGTGAGCTCGGCCTCGACCGCCCAGCACTCCCCGGCCCAGCCGACGTCAGCACTGTCCGGCCAGTGGATTTCCGCGTCCGGGAAGTGCTCGCGTAATCCCACCCGGCCGCCGCCCCGGGCGCGCAGCCGCCGCTCGCTGCGCCAGTACGCGTCAGCCTCGGTGTAGCCGGCCGTGGCCTGCATAGCCAGCCTGACCGCGGTGACCGCGCGGATATGCGCGAGCCTGGACAGGGCGGGCGCGGTCGCGGTGTACGGCAGGCCGCACAGGCCAAGCCCGGCGCGGGTCAGCCAGATCCAGGGCCGGCCCGGGCCCCGCCGGGCCGACTCCGCGTACCGCAGCCGCCGCCAGCGCAGCGCGAATCCGCCCGCCCGCTGCTCGGTCATCCCGAGCACTGTGGCAAGCTGGTCAAGCTGGACGCCGTACATCTCGCCGACGAATACCAGCCCGGCGACGTCGCGCTCGCCTAGCTGGCCAGGAGTGGCTGGCGGGGCGGGTGCCCCGCCTCGGGGGATCACCTGCCCACTACATCATGCCGGGCAACATGCCGTGAATACTGGTGGCGGCGGGCGCGGTGAGGCAGAATACGACGCAGGAAACGCGGATCGCACCGCCGGGGAAACCGGATTTCTTCGCTGCGGGGTACCGAGGTCGTTGGGGAAGACGCACCTCGGTCGCTCGCAAGGAGGTCTGGTGTCCGTACGTGGCGTGCTGCAGATCCATTCCGCGCCCCCGGCGATGTGCCCGCATATTGAGTGGGCGGCAGCCGGGGTTATTGGCATGGCCGTGAGCCTGCCCTGGGTCAATCAGCCTGCAGCGCCGGGATCGATGCGCGCCGAGCTGAGCTGGCAGGGGCGCACGGGCACGGCGGCGGGCATCGTGTCCGCGCTGTCCGGCTGGAACAGGCTGCGCTTCGAGGTGACCGAGGAGGCGAGCCCAGGCTGCGACGCCGTGCGCTACAGCTACACCCCGGGACTGGGCACTTTCTCGGCGATAACGAGCGCAAACGGCGACATCGTGATCCCCGAGAGCAGGCTGCGCGCGGCGATGACGCTGGCCGCCGTGGCGTCGTCCGGTAGCTCGCTGGAACACGAGCTTGGCCGGCTGCTCGGCGGCCCGTGGGACGACGAACTCGAGCCGTTCCGGTGCGCCGCCGAGGGCGCTCCGGTCCGCTGGCTGCACGCCACCGGCTGAGCCAGCCCGGGCCGGCCGTCAGCCCTGGCACCAGCCCGCGCTGCCATCACTTAAGCCACTTCGCCGCGCGGCGGGCAGCATACGACCCTTGCCCCTCCATGGTCGGCCGGCACATCCTGTATCTGAGTCGCCCGTGTGGCGCAGCCTGTCGAAACTCGTTGTCAGTGAACTTTTTTGCCCTTATAGGGGGTGTGTCGGAATCGTTTTGGCTGGCGGGGCTCACGGTGCCGTTGCCGGGCTGGTGCGGGCCGGGCTTGGCCAGCCCGGGGCGCCGTCAGGTGGCCGGGGCTCTGTCAGGTGGCCAGGGCGGCCAGGGTGGCGGGGGTGAGGTGCCCGGTGGTGATGGCTTTGAAGAGGTTGTGCACAGTGCAGGTGAATCGCCATTCGGCGCTGGCTTTGGGTTTGCCGCGGGTGGCGAGGCGCCGGATGCCCATGTTGTGCTTAATCTGCCCGTGGGGGGTCTCGGCGATGTGGCCGCGTTTGCGGTAGGCGGTGATGCCTTCTGGTGTGGCCAGCCGGGCGGCCATCGCCGCGACCGGGCCGTCCGCCGCCTCTTCGCGGGCGGCGCCTTGGCTGGCGGCGGTCTGGCGTGCGGTTCTCTCCAGGGTGCGGTGCTTGCCGGTGGCGATCAGCCGGTCTGGTCCCTCAATGGTCAGGTTGTGCTCGGAGCAGTAGCCGGCGTCGGCGAGCATCTGCCCGATCCCGCTGCCCTGGCCGGCGGGGCTGGCCTGGGTTGCGGGGGTGGCGCCCGCTGGCGGAGGCTGGTGCGCGGTGATCAGCGCGGCGGCGTCTTCGGCCTCGGCGAGCATTGGCCCGGACCACTCGGTGTCGCCGGTGCTGCAGGTGAGCTCGGTGGCGATGATCAGCTTGTCTTCGCTGGTCACGTTCTGGGTGTTGTAGCCCTGGATGAACCCGTTGCGGGTAGGCATCAGCCGCGAATCGATGTCAGTGACGTTGCGGGCCGGCCCGCGTTCCTTGCTGACGGCAGCCTTGCGTTCCGCCGCGGCCTGCCTGGCCTCAGCCTTTTCCAGGGCGGCGCGGGCCTTTTTGACCAGGCAGTAGTCCTCGATCCCGGCCCGGGGAGGATCCCGGCGGCTGCCGGGCGCCCGCGCTTCCAGCTCCGCGAGCCGCGCTGCCCGGGCAGCGCGGGCGGCTTCCAGCCGCGCCCGGGCCGCGGCCACCGCCGCGGCCTGCGGCGGTGCCCCCCGCGCCCCGCCGCCCTGGCGGGCCAGGTAGTCCTGCGCCTGCGCCTCCCGGGCTGCCTCCGCGGCCTGGCGTTCTGCTTCCAGCTCCGCCAGCGCCGCCGCGATCCGCGCACCCCGGGTCGCCAGGTTCACCGCATCGGGCGGCACCTCATCACCGCGGCTGCCCTCCCCGAACAGCTCATCCTCCGCCTCATCCGCCGCCGCGTGCGCCGCGGCCGCCTTAGCGGCCGCCTCCGCGGCCAGCTTCCGCAGCGTCTCCTCCGTCCGGTTCGCGTCCCTGGACGCGTTCCCGGCGATCTTCATCCCATCCAGCGCGATCGTCCCCAGCTTCCCCATCCCCAGCCGCGCGCACAAAACCAGCACCTCCCGGAACAGGTCCTCTGCCGCCCCCGGGAACGCCGCCCGGAACCGGGCGATCGTCACATGATCAGGGACATCACCCGCGCAGATCACCCGGAACGCCACGTCCTGCCAGCACGCCGCCTCGATCCGCCGCGAGCTGGTCACCCCCTGCGCATACGCCCACATCAGCAGCGTCACCAGCATGTCCGGGTCATACCCCGCCGCCCCCGCACCACCGGTCCGCCGCCGCGCATGAAACACCGAAGTATCCAGGTGATCTTGCACCGCACGGATCACCAGCCACACCGGATGACCCGCCGGCAGCCACTCCCGCATATCCGGCGGCAGCAGAAACGGCTGATCCCGGTCCACCCGACGGTAACCCTTCGCCATACCCCAAATTATCC
>JAWWPY010000441.1:0-3308 GCA_033854735.1 Streptosporangiaceae bacterium
CGTCGCACTCGGCTGCGGGACGACGGAGCGGAATGTCTTGAATCCCGCGATCCAGTACGCCTCGCCTTCGGTGTGGTCGTCGCGGTGCAGCGCGAATCCCAGGCACCCTGCGCGAACCTCTGCGGCCAGGTCGAATCCGACGAACACGGCATGGTTGCCGGCGATGGCCTGGACGACGAGCCCGCCCTGCTCGATCCGCTTACGCACGTGTCACCCCCCGGCCGCGTGGACGCCTCATCCTTGGACGCCCGAGGGGATCCTGGCCGAGGGCGACCACTTCAGCGGCGGCGCGCACTGCTCGGCGGCGGCTAGCACGGCGGCTGCGCCGAGCTGGTGGTAGGCCTCGAACTCTTCGGCGTCGTACAACTGCTCCAGCGTCGGATCGCACGGGTAGGTGGAGTGAGACTTCGCGTAGGCCCGGACGTCCCACGGCGCGCCGGCCCACCAGCCGAGCTTGCACACCCAGATCTCGCCCTGCCCGGGCAGGCCCGGCACCTCCGCCGGCCTGCTGAACGTTCCGTGCGCCCAGGGGTGAACCACCTGGCCGGGGGCCAGGTGCTCCCCGCCACTGGTCATCGTGCTCGGATCCAGCGTGATCTCCACTCCGGCATCGGCCCGGGCCAGCGTGATGGCGCCGCCGAGCGTGGACCACGTGTGTGCTTGATCCCCGGAGGCGTCGAGCACCACGATGTGCCTGGCGCCGCGGCGCAGCGCCTCGACGAGGCCGAGGTTCTCGTAGTGGCCTCCGTCGGTCACATACATCCAGGTGTCGCGGTAGCTCAGCTGACCGGCGGCCTCGGCCCACAGCAGGCCGAGCGTGGGCTGCATGGCCCGGTACCACAGCGCCCCGGACAGCCCGCCGCGGAGCCTGCGCTCGAGCACGTGGGCCCAGAGCCGCGCCTCCAGCTCACCGTTGCCCGTCCCCTTGCGGTCCCAGAGGGGGTGCGGCGACAGGTACCAGAGCAGCAAGAGCAGCGGCCGCCGCGCCCACCACGGATCCCGGCCGGCTTCCGCCTGCCGGGGACGGTCTGCCGCCTGCTCAGGATGTGCTCCTGCCGGGCGGGCGTTCGCTGGCCGCCGGCGATTCAGGTGCTTGCGTGCGTCCCGGACCACGTTCGGGTGCGGCAGCCACACGCCGAGGCGGACGTTGGTCGTGGTGAGCAGAAGCCGGTAGGCGTGCCGCGTCGCGGCACCCATGAGGGGCGAGATAGCCGCTCCGCTGATCGCGGACACATCGAACAAGGTGCATCTGCGGTTGCCCACGAGAGCCTCGTAGTCGGAGGTCAGAGCCTGGGCGCGGTCCGCCTTCAGCTTCAGCCCCTCATCCCGGCGCAAGGTCACATGCTCCGGATCGAAGGTGACGCAGAACCCTGCCCGTCCCGGCGGGGCCTCACGGGCCGCATTGATGTTCGCGGTGCCGCAGATCACCAGGCCTGGCTCGTCGGCGTGACGGTCGTGCAGGTCGGACAGGCGGGCCGCGGCCGCTTCAGCGAACAGCTTCCGCGCCTCCAGCGGGTTCTTCTGCTGCGCCGCCCGCCGGGTGACGGCAAAGGCGTCGGCCAGCCGCCAGCGGTAGAAATCGTGCATCGACAAGCGGTTGACGTTCACGGCGATGCGGGCCAGCACGACTATCACCAGCGCGACGATCACCTGCACGAGCTGGGCTGCGGTGAAGCCAGCGCTCGCACCGCCGCTCGTCCACAGCAGTGCGAGCACCGCGCCGCCGAGCACGATGACCACGCTGGCCAGCCACGGCAGCAGTTTCTGCCGCAGCCAGCCGCCCAGCTGGGTCAGCAAGCCCGGTTTTGCCGCGGCCGCCTTCGTGCTCGTGCCCTTGGCCGGGCCGCCTAGCGCATTCCACTTGGCCAGGCCGGCCTGGCAGAACCGGGCAACGACTGTCACCGCGGCGACCAGTCCGGCCAGCGCCGGGAGCGACCACGATGGCCTCGCCCCGAAACCAATGAAGTGCACGATGGTGCCCAGCGATCCTGTGCTGTGCGTCAGCCAGGAAATCGCCGGGGGAGCTGCGAGCATGGCCAGGGCCGCGCCGGCGACCAGGCCGGCAGCCCAGCTCACCAGGCGCGCCCGGTTGGCCCCCCGGTCCCGGTCATCTGGCTTCAGCGACATCCACCAGTGCGCCCGGCCGGGCCAGCGCGTCGTCGGTTCCAGCGTCGCCCACCAGAACAGGAACAGCGCCAGCATGATCCCGGCCGTGATCACCGTGGGCAGCCACCAGCCGACCGCGGTTATATCCGACACCAGGACATGCGGCTTGGATCCGGGGACCAGCACGCCCTGCCAGCGCAGCAGCCAGCCCCACGCGTGTGCCACCGCATACACGGGGGCGGTAGCGATGACGAAGGTAACCATGGCCCCGAGAATCAGCGACAGCACCCCGGCCAGCACGGTCGCCCCGTCCGGCGCGATGTAGCGAGTATTGTCACGCAGGTTGAGCTCTTCCGGCGTTCCGGGGGCGTAGGCGGGTGGCACAGTCCCGGCAGGCAGTTTGTGCGCTACCAGCGCGCGGGACGCGGCGATATAGCTGCCCCCGGAGACGCCCAGGATCCATTTGACCTTCTTGAGCAGCCCGCGCTTCTCCAGGCTCTGCAGCGCCCCGAGGCAGTAGGCAGCCGAACGGATGCCGCCCCCCGAGCAGCAGATGGCCCAGTCGTCTCCTGCCATTCCGTCCGGGCCGGCGGCTTCCGCCTGCCCGGCGGCAGCCGTGACGGCCAGTGCCATATCTATGCCGGATGCGTCATTGGCAGAACCTGGTGATGTCATGACCCCCGCCCCTCACACCCCCGCCCGGAGGCAAACAGTCGCCTTAAGTTAGCTGACCAGAACCTGACCGCATACTCCGCGCGCCAGGTGAGGCTGTAAAGCAGGCAGCACGTTTATTCTGCGTGGCTTGCTGCTGGCAGGCGCCCGCTGCCGCAGCAGCGAAGCTGCGTTAGCCCGGATAATGCTTGATAGCGCACAAATGGGCCAAGTGCAGACAATTTTAGATATATATCAAAATACTAGCTGTAATCCCCCTTTTCCGGCCAGGCGATGACGACGGCGAGTCCCGTATTTATCAGCGAGATCATGGACGTCAGGGCGGCGACCCGCGGCGGCAGTTCGCGGCGGAGCCCGGCCGTGATCGCTGTTGCAGCGTCAGTGGCGTGGATGACCACACCGAACCGGTCTGCCTCGGGCGAGGGGGCATCGATGAGAAGCTGGACCCCGAGCACAACGGTGCGGATGCCAAACATCCGCATCGGGTATATGGCCACCTTGTTCACGTTCGGGTCCGCCCCGAGCCTGCG